>NZ_JBVKAE010000023.1:0-164315 GCF_055598845.1 Amycolatopsis sp. NPDC039088
CAGACACACCCCAAACACCCACACCACACCGGTGGATCCAGGCTCAACGTCCCAATTCCTTCATAGACGTCGGCCTGCGCCATGACCAAGAGGTCCCCGACCTGCACGATCCCGACTTTGCCGGGCCCCTGACCTTGAGCGTAGGGAAGGAGGCCTTCACGGAGTCTTTCCGAACAGGGCCTCCTGTGCCGCGCCCATCGCGGTCAGCACCGCGCCTTCCCGCACCGCGCCGCCGCCGACGGTCCCCGCGCGTACCTCGGTTCGCAGCGGCGAGATCTCCGCGAGCCGGCGGCTCACCCGGTCCGCCAGCGCGTCGCCGCCCGCCCGGCCGACTTCGCCACCGAGTACGACACAGCCCGGGTCCAGTACCGCGGTGACCGCGGCGGAGCCGATGGCGATCCGCTCCGCGAGGATCTCCAGGAAGTCTTCGGCATCCGCGTCGATCGCGTACCCGACAGCCGCTTCGGCCGCTTCGGCGTTGTCGGCGGGCGAAGCCGGGATGCCGTGCGCTCGGGCCAGTTCGCAGATCGCGGCGCTGCCCGCGAGGGTGTGGAAGCCGCCGTCGCAATCGGTCGCCGTAGGAAGCCGACCGGGACCGAGCATCGGCAGGAACCCGATCTCCCCCGCACCGCCCGACGCGCCCCGGCGCAGTGAACCGTCGAGGACCACGGCCGCGCCGACGCCGAAACCGAGCCACAGCAGGACGAACGTGTCCCGGTCGCGGGCGGCGCCGAGTCGTTGTTCGGCCGCGGCCGCGAGGTTGACCTCGTTCTCCAGCAGCACCGGGATGCCCAGCCGTCGCCGGAGTTCGAAGACGAGTCTCCCGTGCCACGCGGGCAATCCCCCGGCGGGACGCAGTCCTCCGGTCGCCGGATCGACCAGTCCGGGAGCGCCGACGGCGATCGTGTGCAGCACGGACGCGCCAGCTTCGGCGGTGGTGGTCTCCAGCAGTGTGATCGCGCGTTCGACGGCCACGTCGGTGTCGATGTCCAGCTCGAACGGGAGCGAGGCCTCCGCGCGGGTCCGCCCCAGCAGGTCCGCGACCGAAACGGCCATGCCGTGCGTACGGATGTCGAGGCCGGCGAGGAACGCGCGTTCGGCGACGATGCCGTACAACTTCGCGTTGGGACCTCGGCGTTCGGCGCCCGCTTCGCCGACGACGGCGATCAGCCCGGCGTCCTGCAGCCGTTCGACGAGGTCGGCGACGGTCGGCCGGGAAAGCCCGGTCGACGTCTTGAGCTGAGCGGCCGTCAGCGGGCCCTCGCGCTGGAGCAGGTCGAGGGCGAGCCGGTCGTTGATGGCCCGTGCGGTACTCGGGGAGGCGGACGGCGTCCGAATGACACTCACCGGCAGATCCTCCCAGAATTAATTATCAGGTTCCCTTCCTGATAGTTTACGCTGACGCTCATCGGGTTGTCTCGTGGACCTTGGGGGCCCAGTGAGTAATGCAGTGGAAACCGTCGGCGAGCCGACGCGGCGGGTACGGCAGGCGCGGGTCGCCGTCGCCGCCGTCTTCGCCGTGCACGGCGCGGTGACCGGGAGTTTCGCCACCCGGATCCCGTGGATCCAGGAACACGCGGGGATCAGCGCGGGGCAGCTCGGCCTCGCGCTCGCCTTCCCCGCCATCGGTGCTTCGCTCACCATGCCGCTCGCCGCGCGGATCGGGCACCGGCTCGGTGGTCGTCAGGGACTGCGAGTGCTGCTCGCGTACTGGACGCTCGCGCTGATCCTGCCGTCACTGGCGGGCAATCTCTTCACCCTGTGCCTGGCGCTGTTCGTCTTCGGCACGGCGGCGGGCACCTCGGACGTGCTGATGAACGCACTGGGTGTCGACGTCGAGGAGAAGATGGGCAAGTCGGTCATGTCGGGGCTGCACGGCATGTGGACCACGGGCGCGCTCGTCGGATCCGCCGCCGGTGCGCTCGCCGCGCACGCCGCACTGGACGCCCGGGTGCATCTGGCGATCGCGTCGGCCGTGCTCACCGTCGCCGGCGCGCTCATCTGCCAAGGGGTGCTCGACGTCCGCAGCGCACCCGACGAGCATCCGCCGCCGAGGTTCGCGTTGCCACCGAAGTCGGCCGTGATCATCGGGGCCGTCGCGTTCTGCGCTGTCTTCGCCGAAGGGGCGAGCCTCGACTGGTCCGCCGTCTACCTGCGCGACGTCCTCGGCACCTCGCCCGGTATCGCGGCGGCGTCGACCACCGCGTTCACCTGCACGATGGCGGTCGCCCGCCTTTCCGGCGACGCGTTGGTGCGGCGCTTCGGCGCGGTGAAGACGGTTCGCGCGGGCGGCGCTTTCGCGACGGCGGGCGGTCTGCTGGTCGTCTCGGCCGCGCATCCGGTGATGGCGATGGCCGGGTTCGCGTTGATCGGGCTCGGTGTCTCCGTCGTCGTGCCGCTCGCCTTCGCGGCGGCCGGACGCAGCGGCCCGACGCCGAGCCAGTCGATCGCGGGCGTCGCGACCATCACCTACTCCTCCGGGCTCGTCGCGCCGTCGCTGATCGGCGGGATCGCCGACCTGACGTCGCTGACGGTGTCCTTCGGGCTGGTCACGCTGCTCGCACTCGGGTTGGTGGCGGGCGCCGGCGTCCTTCGATCCCGTTAGCCGAACTGGAGGGAACGCTTGGCGAGGCCGTACCAGTAGCCGTCGATGACGGTCTCGCCTTTTCCTTCGGAAGAACTCGCGCCGAGCGAGACGAACAGCGGTGCGAAGTGCTCGATCCTGGGGTGCGCGATGGCCGCGGCGGGTGCCTTGTGCTGGAAGTCCAGCAGCGCGTCGAGGTCGCCCTCGCGCAGGGTTTCCGCACCCCAGTGATCGAATTCGCTCGACCATGACGGCGGCGTGCCGTCGGTGCCGTCGGTCTGGCGCATCGCGCTCAGGTTGTGCGTGAAGAAACCGCTGCCGATGATCAGCACGCCCTCGTCGCGCAGCGGCGCGAGCTTCCGGCCGAGGTCGAACAGCTCCCGCGGGTCCAGCGACGGCATGGACACCTGCAGCACCGGGATGTCGGCGTCCGGGTACATCTCCACGAGCGGGACGTAGGCGCCGTGGTCGAGGCCGCGGTCGGGCGCGTCGTGGACCGGAGTTCGGGTCGAGCGCAGGAGTTTCCGCACCTTGTCCGCGAGTTCGGGAGCGCCGGGTGCGGCGTATTTCACCTGGTAGTAGCGATCGGGGAAGCCCCAGAAGTCGTAGACCAGCGGCACCGTGGTGGTGGCGCCGAGGGTCAGCGGCGCCTCTTCCCAGTGCGCGGAGACGACGAGGATGGCCTTCGGCTTTTCGAGGTCCGCCGACCAGCCGGCGAGCTGGCGGGTCCAGGTGGCGTCGTCGGCGAGCGGCGGCGCGCCGTGGCTGAGGTAAAGCACCGGGGTCATGTCAGCTCCAGGTGTTTGAATTTTCAACTAATACGAGAGACGACGCCGCCGCGTTCCGCCTTATTCCCCGGTGGGGATACTCGTCCTGTGAACAACGACGCCGTCGCCGACGTGGAACGCGCGATGATCGCCATCCGGCGGAGCCAGGCGAGACGCTCGCTGTCGAAGCTCGCCCGCGATCGCGCCGAATCGATGCCGGACCAGGCGGTGCAGGGCCTCCTCGACGCCGTCGAAGCGGCCGAGGAGAGCGGCGAGCCGGGCACCGTCACGAGCCTCGCGGTGGCACTGACCATCGACCAGCCGCGCGCGAGCCGTCTGGTCGCGCGGGCCGTCGACGATGGTTTCCTCCGGCGTGAGGCCGATCAGCGTGACGGCCGCCGGGCCGTCTTGGTGCTCACCGACGCCGGGCGCGCCGAGGTGACGCGCATGCACGAGTTCCGTCGTTCGGTGTTCGCCGAGGCGATGGCGGACTGGCCGGAAGAAGACCGGCGCGAGTTCGCCCGGCTGCTGACCGCCTTCGTCCGGAACTACGGCGCGCTCGGCGTGAAGTAGTTCACCAGGTTGCCGTCCGGGTCGCGGAACAGCAGCGACCGGTTCCCCCACGGCATCGTGGTCGGCTTCTGCACGATCTCGGGGGCCAGGTCCGCCAGCCTTTCGTACTCCCGGTCGACGTCCTCGACGCGGAACTCGAGGATCGCGGTCCGGTTCGATTCGGGCACCGCGGCGCCCGCGCCGAACAGGGTCATCGTCTCGGCGCCGCCGATCGCCAAGGTGCACGACGGGCCGACGAGTTCGGCGAACTGCTCCGCGCGCCATCGGGCCTCGATGCCGGTCGCCCGCTCGTAGAAGCGGGTGAGGCGGGCGACGTCGTTGGTGATGACGCGGACGGAAACGAACTGCATGGGTGGATCCTCTCGGTGCGGGAAGCGGGACACCGACCACGCTAAAAGCGATACTGGACAGAATCCGCCCGGTATTGCGACGCTCTTTTCGTGACCCGTCCGATCGCGCGAGTACTGGCCCTGCTGGAGATCCTCCAGAGCGGCGGCACCCGCACCGTCGCCGAACTCGCCGGACGGCTCGACGTCGACGAGCGCACCGTCCGCCGCTACGTCGAGCACCTCCTCGACCTGGACATCCCGGTCCGTTCGGTGCGCGGCAGGTACGGCGGATACCGCCTCGCCCCCGGCTACCGGATGCCGCCGCTGATGCTCACCGACGAGGAGGCGCTCGCCGTCCTGCTCGGACTCGTCGCGGGACGCCGTGCCGGGCTGATCACCACGTCGGTCGCGGCCGCCGAGAGCGCGGTCGCGAAAGTCCGTCGGGTCCTGCCCGAAGCCCTGGGCAGACGGCTGGACGCGTTAGTGGAGACCGCCGACTTCACCGCGCCCGCCCGGCAAGCCCTGTCCGCCGAGGCAGAGGTCCTGCTCACCGTCGCGGAGGCGGCGCGGGATCGCCGCCCGCTCGGACTCGCGTATCTCGCCGGTCACGGCGGTGCCAGCGAACGCGTCGTCCATCCGTACGGCGTCGTCGCGCACTCCGGACGGTGGTATCTGACCGGCTTCGACTCGGCCAGCGGAGAGGTACGGACGTTTCGCGCCGACCGGATCAAGTCGGTCGAGGCACACACCGGAACGTTCGAGATGCCGTCCGATTTCGACCCGGCCGAGCACGTGCTGACAGCGCTCGCCGAGACACCGCACCGGCACGACGTATCCGTGTGGATTCGAGCGACGCCCGAACGGATCCGGACCGTCTTCCCGCCGTCCGTCGCCATCCTCGAACCGGATGGTGCCGGAGTCCGCGTCCGGATCCGGGCCCAACGGCTCGACTGGATCCCGCCCCTGCTCGCCTCGCTCGACAAGCCGTTCGTCATCGAACGGCCGGATGAACTCCGTGACCTGGTCAGCGCACTGGCAGGCCGATTGGCGGCAAGTGCGGAAAATCAGACGGCCGACGGATAGACCGCCGGCCGTCTCGTTCTTCCTCACTTACCGCAGAAGACCGTCTTGAGCAGCTTGTTCAGCGCCGCCGGGAAGGCCTGCGTCGGGTCGCTCGCCGCGTCACCGGCGGTGATCGACGCGGTCAGCGTCTTGCTGCCGTCCGGCGTGCTGTACATCAGCGATCCGTAGCCGTTGAGGCCGCCGTTGTGGTTCAGGACGGGGCCGATACAGCCAGGGCCAAGGTCCTGAGTGAACTGTCCGAGGCCGTAGCGGCCGTAGAGGCTTTCGCTCTGCGGGTGCGTCTTGCGCATCTCGGCCAGGAGGGTGGCCGGGAGAAGCTTGCCGCTCTGCAGCGCGGAGAAGTAGGTCTGGAGGTCCTTGGTCGTCGAGATCATGTCCCCCGCGCTGGAGATCCAGGACGGGTTCTGGTGGGTGATGTCGATCGTCTTCCACTGACCGGCGTCTTCATAGCGGTAGTACGCGTGGGCGTACGGCTTGGGCATCCCCGGCCAGGCATCGGGCGACAAGGTGTCCCGCAACTTGAGCGGCCGCAGGATCCGCCGGTCCAGCTCGTCCGCGAAGGCGTGGCCGGTGAGCTTTTCGACCAGGAGCCTGGCGACCACGTAGTTGGTGTTGGAGTAGCTCCAGCCCGCCCCCGGCTCGAAAACCGGCGGTTTGGCCACCGCCAGCCGCACCAGCTCCTCGGGCTGGTAGGTGTGGAAGCGCTTGTCCACCCACTCCTTGCCTGCCCACGGGATCCCCGGCGTGACCGTCCCGTCCGGGTTGTACTGGCCGGTGTGGTTGAACAGACCGCTGGTGTGCTGCAGCAGCATGCGCACGGTGATCCGCCGGTCCAGCCCGAACTGCGGCAGGAAGCCCGCGACCGGGGTGTCCAACCCGATCCTGCCTTCGGCGACCAGCTGCAGCACCAGGGTCGCGGTGAAGTTCTTGGTCGTGCTGCCGACCCGGAAGTGGCCGTTGACCGGCGGCTTCGCCGTTCCGCCCAGCTCACGCACCCCGGCGCTGCCGGTCCACTCGCCCCGCTCGTCGCGGACACGCAGCAGCATCCCGCCGAAACCGGCGTCGACGAATTCCTGGGCGGCGCGCTGCAGCTCCGGCCGGTCCTGCCCGGCGGAGGCCGTCGGCGCGGCCACGCCTGCCAGCAGTGTGACGCCCAGCGCCGTGAGCCCGACGCGCCGGAGAATTCCGTTCCTCTTACCCCTCAGTGACTTGGTCATGGTGACCACGTTCGCGTGCCGCGCTGACACGGGGCAGTCACCGCGCTGACACGGCGGCTGTCACGGCGTTTGCCGCGTCAGGCGGGCTTCGATGCCGTCGAGCAGGAAGTCGAGGCCGATCCGGAAGGTCTGGTCGGCGTCCAGGTGGACGGCGTCGCGCACCACCGTCTCCAACGCGGGGAACCGGCCGGTGGCGAAGAGCCGTTCCAAATAGGGTCCGTGCGCGCTCTGCCACCGCTTCTCGTCCATCCCGCTGGCCCGTTCGGCACGCCGCTCGGCGATCTCCCGGCGCACCGCACCGATCACGTACGAGTTGACCGCGGCGACCACCGGCATTTTCGCGTCCACGCCGACGTCGTCCAGCGCGGCCAGCACGGTCTCCCCGCTCGCCATCGCGTTCGGCCCGAGCCGGGGCCTGCCGCCCAGGAGATCGGCGAGCCATTCGTGCTGGTGAGTGACGTTTCGGGTGGTTTCGGCGAGCGACCGCAGCACCTCTCGCCAGTCGTCTCCGGCAGGCCGGATCTCGGCGTGGACGGCGTCGACCATCAGGTCGAGCAGCTCCTCCTTGCTCGCGATGTAGCCGTACAGCCGCATCGGGCCGACGTCCAAGGCGGCGGCGACCTTGCGTAGTGACACCGCTTCCAGGCCGTCCGCGTCGGCCAGTCGGATCGCCGCTCGGACGATCCCCTCCCGGCTCAGCGAGGCCGGTACCGGACGATTCGGCGGCTCCGGCCTTTCCCACACCAACATGGCGCTGACAATACATCGCATTAAGCGATACAGTGTATCGACAAGTACAGCGTATCGAGGGAGTGACGACATGACCATCGCCATCGTCGGAGCAGGTCTGGGTGGCCTGGCTCTCGCCAGGGTGCTGCACGTGAACGGCGTCGACGCCGTCGTCTACGAACGGGAATCGTCACGCGAGGCGCGCGGTCAGGGCGGGATGCTCGACATCCACTCCGGCCAGCGGGCGTTGCGCGAGGCAGGTCTGATCGACCAGTTCTACGAGATCGCCCGTGGTGAAGGGCAGGACATGCGGCTTCTCCAGCCCGATGGCACTTTGCTGCTCCAAGAGGACACGCCAGACGACGCCCCGCTCGCCCGGCCCGAGGTCGACCGCGCCGATCTACGCGACCTGCTGCTGGATTCGCTCCCCGAAGGCACGGTGCGCTGGGGGCACGCGTTCGAATCCGCCGAAAACGGCAGGGTGCGGTTCGCCGATGGCGCGAGCGCGACCTGTGACCTGCTGGTCGGCGCGGACGGCGCGCAGTCCCGGGTCCGCGCGCTGGTCACCGACGCCCGCCCGGCGCATCTCGGCCAGAACGTCGTCGAGGTCGGCATTCCCGACATCGACCGCACACACCCCGACCTCGCGGCGATGGTCGGACGCGGCAACTACTGGGTGCTGGGCGACGGAGTGTCCTTGGGGGCGCAGCGAAACGGTGACGGCCGCGTCCGGATCGGCGTCAGCTTCTACAACACCGGCGAAGACTGGCTCTCCACCAGCGGTATCCCCTTCGACGACCCCGACGGCGCCCGTGCGCGGCTGATCGACCTGCTCGACGGATGGGACCCACGGATCACCGCGCTCATCGAGGCCTGCGACGACCTGGTCGTGCCGCGGTCGCTCACCGCTCTCCCGGTCGGACTGACCTGGCCGTCGGCACCGGGCGTCACGCTGATCGGCGATGCCGCGCATCTGATGCCGCCGGTGGGCGAGGGCGCCAACATGGCGCTGCTCGACGGCGCCCTGCTCGCTCTCGCCCTGGCCGCGCATCCCGACGACTACCCGACCGCCGTCAAGGAATACGAACGCGAGATGTTCGAACGAACCAGCGCCGCCGCCCGCATGTCCGCGGACATGCAGGAACTGCTGATGGCGCCCGACGCCGCCCAGAGGCTGCTCGCGTTCTTCCAGCCCGGCTGAAGTCACGCCTGAAGTGGCCTGACCGTCAGTCGCGCCCTAGTCGTGCGAGAGGTCGACGAACCGGCTGTAGTGCAGCTGGTGCGCGACGGTGATCGTCGCCGTCGGCCCGGCACGGTGCTTCGCGATGATCAGGTCCGCTTCGCCTGCCCGCGGGTCGTCCCGCTCCCAGGCGTCGGGGCGGTTGACCAGGATGACGAGGTCGGCGTCCTGCTCCAGCGAACCGGACTCACGGAGGTCGGACAGCATCGGGCGCTTGTCGGTCCGCTGCTCGGGACCACGGTTCAGCTGACTGATCGCGATCACCGGGACCTCGATCTCCTTCGCCAGCAGCTTCATCTGCCGTGAGAACTCCGAGACCTCCTGCTGCCGGGACTCGACGCGCTTGCCCGACGTCATCAGCTGCAGGTAGTCGAGGACGACGAGTTTGAGGTCGTTGCGCTGCTTGAGCCGACGGGCCTTCGCGCGGATCTCCATCATCGTCATGTTCGGCGAGTCGTCGACGAACAGCGGCGCCTCGGAGACCTCGCTCATCCGGCGCGCGAGCCGCGTCCAGTCGTCGTCGGACATCTTGCCACCGCGCATATCCGCCAGCCGGATCCGAGCCTCGGCCGAGAGCATGCGCATGACGATCTCGGTCCTGCTCATTTCCAGCGAGAAGATGACGCTGGTCAGACCGTGCTTGATGGACGCCGAACGCGCGAAATCCAGACCCAGCGTCGAGTTGTGGGTCGGGACCATCGATCGACCGGCCAGATACAGATGATCCGGCGCGTCGACTTCCACGCACCGCACCGGAACGGACGGTACGGGGCGGACGTCCACGATGTAGCGGAGGTGGGGGCGGACGCGGACGTTGGTGAGCCGTTCCTTCTGCAGCAGGTGCTTGCGCTGCAGCCAGAAAACTCGATCCTGCGTGGTGAAACCGAGGATGTAAGCCGTCGAGGTCGCCTCACTGCGTCCCTTGACCTTCTTGGTCGTGAGCGAGCAGCGATAGCCGAGGCTGATGATCAGTTCCCGTGTCTGTTCCGCGAGCACCTTGTTCGTCACGGCGAACTGAACCGCGCCGGAATGGGTGACAGTGCCGTCGGTGTCGAGCAGACCGGCGAGCAGGGCGCGGCGCTGTTCGACGGACGCCCGCAGGTAGTCCACGGGGATGTGTTTGTCGCCGAGTACGCCCATCGTGCGGAGAATCGCCTGCACGCTGCCGTGCTCGTTGCGGCACGGCTCTCCGCATACCTCGCAAAGCCGGTATTCCACCGGGTCCGGGGGGACGAGCCGCAGGGTGTACGACAGTTCACCGCGGCGTTCCACCAGAAGTCCGGCTTCCGCCTCGAGGTAACAGATGATCTCCGGGTCGGCCGTGGTGAACCGTGCACTGGCCGAGTGGCCGTCACCCAGCCAGGCTCCGAGCGCGTAGGGATGGAGCGGGAGTTCGCGTTCGGGCAGCTGCAGCGGGGCCGTGGTCGCGATCGAGTGGTTGGCTCGCCGGTCCCCGGTCTCGCACCGCACGGAGGCCGCCAGCTCTTCCGTCGTCCGCACCGACGGCGCTGACCGACCCGATCGGCGAGACGCCCTGGTGTCGGTCAGCCATTGGTGTTCGGCGTCCGCGACGATCACCGTGCCGTCCGAAAACTCGACTTCATAGCAGGGGCGGTCGTCCATGACCTCGGTCGCCGCGACCACGGTCGTGGGGCGTCCGTTCGCACCGAGCAGCCTGTCGCCGGGCTGGACTTCGCCCATGGTCGTCCAGCCGTCGGGAGTGGCCAGCGGGGTGTCCAGCGAGAGTGCCTTGCCGACACCGGGCCGCGCGGCGACGATGATCATCTGTCCCGGGTGCAGACCGTTGGTCAGATCGTCGAAGTCGGCGAATCCGGTCGGGATGCCCTGCGACTGCCCGCCGCGCGACGCGATCGCGTCGATCTCGTCCATGGTCGGCTGGAGCAGTTCTTCCAGCGCGACGTAGTCCTCGCTGGTGCGCCGCTCGGTGACGTCGTAGATCGCGGCCTGCGCGCGGTCGACGACCTCGTCGATGTTCGCGCCGTCGGCCGCGGCCGCGCCGTAGCCGTACTGCACGATCCGCGTGCCCGCCTCGACCAGGCGCCGCAGCACCGCCTTCTCGGAGACGATCTCCGCGTAGTACCCGGCGTTCGCCGCCGTCGGCACCGTCGCGATCAGGGTGTGCAGGTACGGGGCGCCGCCGACGCGGCCGAGTTCGCCTCGGCGTTCCAGTTCGGCGGAGACGGTGATCGGGTCCGCGGGTTCACCGCGTCCGTAGAGGTCGAGGATGACGTCGTAGATCGCCTGGTGCGCGGGCCGGTAGAAGTCGTCGGGGCCGAGGGCTTCGATGACGTCGGCGACGGCGTCCTTCGACAGCAGCATGCCACCGAGCACGGACTGCTCGGCCGCGATGTCCTGCGGCGGCTGGCGGTCGTATTCACCGCCACGCGGACCGGGGTCGCTGGGACCCGGGTCGGACTCCGCGTACATCGGATTGCGGTCGTCGGTCAGCGCCACCGCTGCTGCCACCTCCTCAGGCATCGAACACGCGTTCGATTATGCCAGAATTTCCCCGGTCAGTCCCCTGCGCCCGCCGTCCGCCCTCCCGCGGCTCCCCGAGCTCCCCTGCGTTCATCTCCCGGACCCCTCCGACGCAACACTGCGTACAGGCCCGGCGGGCACGGTAGGCCCCCCGAAAGGACCAGCGCAATTTCGCCTGGGGACCGCCCTGTGGACAACCTGGGGATGACTGCGGGCATCCCTTCACAGGTGGCCCAAAGCCTGTGTACAACTTGTGGGCAACGCTGGAATGGTCTGACAAAACAGCTGGTCAGGGCCTGTGGAGAGACTGTGGAGAACTTTATTCAAATCCGTCCGGCGTGTCGGGCAAAACACGTCGTTCGGCGTGTCGCACGGCGGCGCACAGGGGTGCCCTGTGGATGAATGCTACGGAGGGTAGAGGGTCCACCCGCCGAGCTGAACGGCGTGTGATTCAGGATGCGAACAACCTGCCCTGTGCGCTCCGTAGTCGTTCCGCGAGAACCTGCTGGTCGGCGGGTGTGAAGGCGATCCGCGGCTCGCCACTCCCCGGTACCTCTTCGGTCAGCCACCGGCCCTCGGCCGTATCGATGTAGTTCACCGGGCGTTCGATCCGCTGCCGCGCGCCGCTCCGGCCGCGAGCGGCGACATACAGGCTGCCGCTGCCCATCCGGCGTAGCGCGAGGATGCGGCGAAGCTCGTCGGCCTCCTGGCTGCCGGCGCTCTGCCGCCCGCTGCGAAGCACCTCGAAGCCCTCGTCCTGTGCTGTCGACGACGAGCGCGGCGCTTCGATCTGGCTCTTCGGAACGGCGATCGGACGTCCGCGTCCCGGCGCGAGCTTCGGGATCTGGTCGAGGAACTCGGTGAGCAGCGCCTCGGGCCGTACCGAACCGAGCGCGATGCCGTCGTGTTCGCTGTGCCGGGCGAGTACGAAGCCCTCCCCGCCGCTGCTGCCCGCCAGCAGGGTGAAGCTCAGCGCCTTGCCCTCGAATCCGCCGTCGACCCAGCCGTAGTACTCCAGGGACGGCCTGGCGATGGCTTCGAGCGTCGCCTTGAATCCGGGGTGCAGTCCCCTGGCGCCGAAGAGGCCCTGGCTCGCCAGTTCCTCGTTGGCCCGTTCGTCCTCGGTCCGCTGCGCGTCGTCGCTGTACCAGGTCGGGGTTTCCGACAGGATCGTGTGCGGTTCGCCGCCTCGGCGGCGGATCAGCGTGATGAGGGTGCCGGTCGTGATGGTGACCTGCTTGTCCAGCACCGGAACTGCCCCCTAGTCGTTCGTGTTCGTCCAGCCCGGAACAAGACAAGCCGGGCGCGGCGCCAATTTTGGCACGCGCCCGGCGCGGGAGTACGTATTACTCCCCGATCACCGGCGGCGCGGTGAGTTCGTCGGTCCCGAAGATCTCGTTGGGGTCGTCGCCGACGAGGAATTTGGAGCTGCGCTCCTCGTCCTCGCCGCCCTTGCCTTTCGCGCCACCGGCTCCCATACCGCCCATGCCGCCCATCATGCCGCCGGCGCCACGACCCGCTCCGGCACCGGCTCCGGCCGCGCCGCCGCCCATGCCGGCGCCGCCCATCGCACCCGCGTTGCCGGGCAGGGCCGCGCCGCTCCCGGCACCGGGACCGAACCCTGGGCCGAAGCCGCCGTCCGGACCGAAGCCGCCTGCTCCGGGGATGTCGGTGCCGCCGAAGCCGGCGCCACCACCACCGCCTCCGCCGCTACCCGGGCCGAAGCCGCCGGCACCGGGGATCTTCGGCGGGGTGAAGCCGGAGGCGTTCGTCCCGTCGTCCCAGGACGGCGGCTTGTAGTTGCTGCCGGGGATGTTCGGGTTGTACTGCCCGCCGGGCAGGCCGGAACCCGGCAGGTTCGAGCCGGGGATGTTCGACCCGGGCAGGTTGCTGCCCGGAAAATTCGACCCCGGCGGGTGCGCACCCGGCGTACCGATACCCGGGATGTTCGCACCGGGCACGGTCGGCATCCCGCCGGGCGGCATCGAACCGGGCGGCGTCGAGATGCCCGGCATGCCGTTGTGCCCGTTCCGGTCGCCCTGGCCGTTCCCGTTGCCGTCCTTGTCCTTGCCGTTTCCGCCGCCGCCGTTGACGTCGACGTTCGTGTTCTGCCCCTCCATCTTGCTGTAGGTGGGCAGCTTCTTGCCGTTCTCGGAACTGGCCTTGAAGTACTCGTTGAACGCGTCGACGTTCGCTTGACCCTTTTGGTTGTAGTCCCGGATCGCGCGGTCGGTGTCGGTCGTCCACGGGGTGATGGAGTTGAGCAGGTTGTTCTTCGGCGGATCCTTCGGAACCGGCTGGACCTTCGCCTTCACCGTGGTGAACGCGGTGTTCTGCTCGCCGAGGTACTTGTCGGAGTCCGTCAGCTTCTTGCCGGAGTCCTCCATCCAGGCCCGCAGCGGATGCGCGCCGGACTCCTGCGCGGCTTCGGCGCTCTTACCCGTCCAGGCGGCGTCCATCTCCTTCGACAGGCTGTCGATGGTGGTCAGCCTGTCCTGGTAACCGGCCTTGAGCCGGGTCGCCGCGGCCTGGCCCTCCTGGATCGACCCGGTACCCGGGCCGGTGACGATCTTCTCCCAGATGTTGTAGCAATCGATCTTGCGATCGCCGCCCGACGCTTCGAAGTCGCCGGATTTCGTGGTCGCCAGGTTGTAGGCCGAGTACCCGGCGATGATCGGCAGCAGGAACACGCCTCAGCCCTCCTTCAACGTCTCGATCATCGCTTCCCCCACTTTGCGCGCGACCGGGCACGGGTCGCTCGCGCCCGGCCCGTGGTCGTACTGCACCAGGATGTTCACGGACAGCTGGTCGGTCACGCCGACGAACAGCCCGCATTTGCCGCTCTTGCGGCCGTCGAGCGCCGCGGCGTACACCGCCGGGTATCCGGCGATCTCGGCCGGCTCGAAGTATTCGTCGTTGGCCTTCGTGTCGTAGACGTCGCTGAGGCCGTTCTTGTTCGCGAGCACCGGGCTGATGTCGATCTGGTTCAGCCGGTCGTCCACCGCGAACAGGGAGCAACCGGGGCCGGCGCTCGTGGTCCCCTGCTCACCGTCACTGAGCCCGAGTTCGGACCGCTTCGCCGGGGAAAGCGCGGAGCACGCGTTGCTCTCGATCGACGAGGTCTTCAGTGGGCTGGACACCTTGGGCGCGGAGCCGGACGAACCGCTCGACGCGCTCGGGGCGCCGGTCGTGTACGACGGCTCGGAGGACGCCGTGCCGTTCTTGGTGCCCGAACAGCCCGCGACCAGCGCGGCGGCGGCAAGAACGAAGACGAGGGAACGGCGCATCACACGGCCCGGTGCTTGTTGAGCGAAGCCTGCGTTTCGGCCTCGTTCGTGGCGATCTTCTGCTTCGCGGCGGTCAGCTGGTCGATGTAGTTCTGGACGTAGTCCTGCATCTTCTGGTTCTGCTCCAGGAACGCCTTGCCCGAGGGGTTGGCCAGCTTCTCCCAGTCGCCGCTCGCGAACTCCTTGCCCGGCGCCTTGACGTTCGCCATCAGGTTCGCGTCGCGGAAGTCCTTCTTGAGCTCGACCTGCAGGTCCGTCCACTTCTTGATGATGCCGTCGATCTTGTCCTTGTCGAAGGTGAAGCCGCCGCCACCTCCACCGGACGTCGACGCCGGCTTGTCCGGGTTGGCCGGCGCGGACACCGTGACCTTCTCCTGCCGGTTCTGCTCGGCATTGCTGTCGTAAGCCATTGCTCCCAGATCCCCTTTTTGCGTCCCCGTGCCTCGACGTCGAGTCAATCCTAAGACGTGACCCGGCCGAGTGGGGTTCCGTGGCAAAGCAAAGGGCGGGGCATCTCCGTGAAGGAGAAGCCCCGCCCTGTACCGAAGCGGTGTTACTTGGCCTTGACCTCGAGCCGCACGTCGACGCGGACGTCGGGGTGCAGGCGGGCGCCGACCGAGTGCTTGCCCACGGTCTTGATGTGGTCCTTCAGCTCGATGACGCGCTTGTCGAGCAGCGGGCCGCCGGCGGCCTTGATCGCGTCCACGATCTCGGCGGTGGTGATCGAACCGAAGAGCTTCTTCGAGCCTTCGGCCGCCTTGCCGGTCAGCTGGATGGCGCCGAGGCCTTCCAGGGTCGCCTTGATCTCCTTGGCGTGGTCGAGGTCGCGGATGCGACGGCTCTCCTGCGCCCGCTTGATCGTGCGCACGTTCTTCTCCGCACCCTTGGTGGCCACGATCGCGTAGCCGCGGGGAAGGAGGAAGTTGCGTGCGTAGCCGTCCTTGACCTCGACGATGTCGCCGGGTCCACCGAGGTTGGCGACGTCGGTGGTGAGAATGATCTTCGCCATTGACGTGCCTCCTTAGCGTGCGGTCGAGGTGTAGGGCAGCAGCGCCATTTCGCGGGAGTTCTTGACCGCGATGGCGATGTCACGCTGGTGCTGGCTGCAGTTGCCGGTCACCCGGCGGGCACGGATCTTGCCGCGGTCGGAGATGTACTTCCGCAGCAGGTTGGTGTCCTTGTAGTCGATGTTCTCCGGGCGGCCCTTCTTCTCGGCCTTGCAGAACACGCAGACCTTCTTCTTGGGCTTGCGGATGGGTGGCTTGGCCACGGTGCTACTCCTGGATTTCTACGTAGTGGTTGTCTCTGGGTGTCTCGCGGAGCTTTCGCCCGCGGTGGACGCCCTATGCGACTTTCGGATCAGAAGGGCGGCTCGTCGGAGAAGCCACCGCCACCACCGGCACCGCCGGCGGGCGGAGCGGAACCCCACGGGTCGTCGGCGGGCGGGCCGCTCTGGCCTCCACCGCCGCCACCACCGAAGCCGCCGCCACCGCCACCGGTGCCACGGCTGACCTTGTTCACCTTGGCGGTGGCGTAGCGCAGCGACGGACCGATCTCATCGACCTCGAGCTCGACGACAGTGCGCTTTTCGCCTTCTTTGGTCTCGAAAGACCGCTGCTTGAGGCGCCCCTGCACGACGACTCGCGCGCCACGGGTCAGCGACTCGGCGACGTTCTCGGCCGCCTGACGCCAGATGTTGCAGCGCAGGAACAGGGCCTCGCCGTCCTTCCACTCACCGGACTGCTTGTCCAGCGTGCGCGGGGTGGACGCGACGGTGAAGTTCGCGACCGCCGCACCGGAAGGGGTGAAGCGAAGCTCCGGGTCGGACGTGAGATTGCCGATCACCGTGATGACGGTGTCTCCAGCCATCGGAAAAGTCCTTCGGCTCAGGCCTTGGCGGCGACGGGCTTGGCCGGCTTGATCTCGCGGCGCATGACCTTGGTGCGGAGCACGGTCTCCTGAAGCGAGAGCTGACGGTCCAGCTCCTTGACCGCTTCCGACGTCGAGTTCAGGTCGAGGAGCGCGTAGATGCCCTCGGCGTGCTTCTTGATCTCGTACGACAGACGGCGGCGTCCCCAGACGTCGACCTTCTCCACGCTTCCGCCCGAAGTGCGGATGACGTTGAGGAAGGTGTCCAGGGTCGGTGCGACCGTACGCTCATCGAGCGTGGGGTCCAGGATGACCATTACCTCGTAATGGCGTGACACAACCACTCACCTCCTATGGGCTCGCGGCCACGGACTGTCCGTGGCAGGAGGGTTTGTCCAGGTAAGCGTACCTGGCGGCTTTCACCGGCCCCGAGCGGGCGTCAGGAGACGCGGCGAAGGACCCAGGTGCGGACCAGCGCGGCGGTCACGCCGGCGAGCACGAGCACCGCGAGCAGCATCGGCAGCTGGACGTCGCCGCCGGGCATGCCGTCGGTCGCGAGCGCCTCGGCGTTGCCCGCGTTGCGCACGTCCGGGCCCTGCCCGGCCTGGCCATCGCCGGGAAGGCCGTACTGCGGGGCGCCTTCGCCGGGAAGCGGGCTGTTGGCCGGGTAGCGCACGCCCGGCGCCACCGCGACACCCGGCTGCGCGACCGGCAGGTTGCCGTAGTCGCGCGGCGGGGCGTAACCGGTGCCGTTGTTGTTGCCGGGGAGCAGGTTCGGGGTGGACGGCAGCGCGTTGGTGCCGCCGCCGTTGCCGCCCTGCTGCGGGCCGGTGGTGCCCTGCGTGGGCAGCGTCGGCGCGACGTAGTTCGTGGCGACCGTGGTCAGGCCGCAGCTGCCGGCGACCTTGTGCTGGATGGAGTCGAGGGTCTTCTCGGGGTTGAGCCCGAGGCCCCAGGATTTGGTGTCCTTGACCGCCTGCCGCACGGCCGCGCCGATGGCCGCGCCCTGGACGGAGCCGCCCGCGGCGTTCGGGACCGTGCCGACGGAGATGGTGTTGACCTTGGCGATGTCGTTCGCGGCGACGTCGTAGAGGGCCAGCGTGCCCGCTTCCTTCGCACCGGCGCGCACCAGTTCCTTGACCGAGGTGCCGGTGATGGCGACGGTGTCGCCGATCCCGCCGTTGACGGTGCCGCCGCACGCGTTCGCCAGCGTGGTCGCCGCCGAGGCGGTGCCGCCTGCCAGGAACGCGCCGCCGGTGACCATGGCCGCGAGTGCGGAGACGGTGAGCGCCTTGCGGGTGGTCTGCCAGATGGTGGTCTTCCGCACGAGCGCGATCCTCCGGGGTCGGTGGGGGCGTGTGGCAGTGCATCAGGTTTTCACCGGCGAAAAAAGCACAGCCAACGGGGATAACGAGGGAGTGATCAGAAAGATACTAGGCGGTAGGACTAACTTGAAGCGGCCATTCGGCGGAGGACCCAGGTCCGGACCAGACCCGCGCTGACTCCGGAGAGTGCCAAAACGGCGATCAGCAGCGGAAGTTTCCCGTCCTGAGTGAATCCGTCGCTCACGTTCGGTAGCGCTTCGGCTTGTCCCGCGGTGTGGACGTCCGGGTTCGCGGTGCCGTTCTCACCTTCGGCGGCGACGCCGAACTGCGGCGCGTAACCGGGGATCTGGCTGCCGTAGCGCAGGCCGGGCGAAGGACTGAAGAGCCCGGCCGTCGCCATCGGGATGGAGCTGTAGTCGCGCATCGGGGCGTAGCCCGTGCCGATACCCCAAGGCAGGCCGCCGAAATTCGGGGTGAAGGTGCCGGGCAGCAGCGGGCTGTTCGCGGCCGGGATACCGGGGCCGCTCGCCGGGTTGCCGCCCTGCGCCGGAGTGCCGCCGGAGCCACCCTGTTGCGGGGCGCCGGTCCCGGGGGCCGGTTTCCCCGGAGCGGGCTGGGTGCCGGGGGCCTTCTGGCCGCCGCCGGTCAACGCCTGGGTGGTGCCCGTGACGGCGCCGTTCAGTGCTTCCGCGGCGGGTTCGCCGACGACCGGGACCGGTGCGACCACCGTGTTCACCACGGTCACCGTCACCTTGCAGACCGTGCCGAGCAGTGCGTTGATCGTGCCGGTGAGCACTCCGGAGACCGATCCCGCCTGGCCGAGGTTGAGCGGGATGCCGAGCAACGGTGTGGTGCCGAGGATCGTGTCGCCGGGCTTCGCGGTCACCGATCCACCGCAGGCGGCGGTCTTGGTCTCGGCGGCCGCGGCCGTGCCCGGCATGGCGAGGGCGGCCGAGCCCGCGAGAATGAAGGCCGAGGCACCCAGGGCGGTCGCCCTCCGTGTCCGTTCGCGCATGCCTTCGACTCCTCCGTCGTCGGGGTCATCTACCCGCATAACGACGCTAATGGAGACGAGTGACGCCCGCTCACTCGAAGAGGTCGGGCATTCGAGTGGAAGCGGGCGTCACGGACGGTGAAATCAGGCGGGCTTGCCCCGCAGCCAGGCACGGACGAGCGCCGCGGCGACGACGGCCAGCGCCAGCACCGCGAGGAGCAGCGGCAGCTTGGCCGGGGCGACCGGTGCCTGGACGGCCTGCGCGTTGCCGGTGTCCTTCTCGTCGACGGTGGGCGGCGGCACCTCGCCGGGGATGATCTCGGTGATCACCGGCGCCTGGACGAAGTTGCCGGGAAGCAGCGCGGCGTTGCTGATGACACCGGCGATCGAGTCGCCGCCGATGCCGGTGGAGGAACCCGGGCCGGATTCGACCGGGAGTTCGCTACCCGGACCGCCGGGCTGGCCCGGCCCCGGCTTCGGGGGCTGCGGCTGCGGCTGCGGCGGCTTGGGGTTCGGCGGGTTGGTCTCCGGCGGAGTCACGACCGGCGGGACGTCCTTGGTGACACCCTGCGTCAGATCGCCGACCGCGTTGACGGTGCCCTGCACCGGCGGGCAGACGCCCTTCGCGGCGAGGACGCCGACCGCGTTGTCGGTGAGGCCGGTCGCCTTCACGAGGTCACCGACCGGCAGGGAGAGCAGCGGCTTGCGACCCTCGGCGGTCTTGGCCTTCGAATCGAGACCGACGGTCAGCGCCTCGGGCGAGTTCAGCGGAGCGCCCGCGTCGAGAACGAGGCCGTTGCCGGACTGTCCGTTCTGCAGCGTGGTGGCGCAGTCGCCGGAAAGGGTCGGATTCGGCCCTTCCGCGGCCATCGCGATCGTCGGGAACGCGAGTCCGGCCGAGACCGAGAGCGCGAATCCCCAAACCGTGATCCGCCCGGCAGTCTTCCCCATCGAGTTCGTCCTCCGCCCCTCAAGACCCAACGCGGTTTTCACAGAACGCGCTCACGCTACCTCACGAGCGTGACCATCCGGCCCGCGCCGGGGAAATTCTCGCGAGGGTAAGTTGCCAGCATGAAAATTGGCGCCCATGTCCGCGACGACGACCCGCTGTCCGCGGTCGCCGAACGCGACGCCGAGGTTCTCCAGTTCTTCCTTTCCGACCCGCAGGGCTGGAAGGCTCCGAAACCCCACCCGCACGGCGAAGCGATCAAAGAGTCGCCGGTCGAGGTGTACATCCATTCGCCGTATTTGATCAACGTGGCGTCGATGAACAACCGCATCCGCATCCCCTCGCGGAAGAACGTCACGCAGCACGCGAACGGCGCGGCCGAGATCGGCGCGAAAGGGCTTGTCGTGCACGGCGGCCACGTCGGTTCCGCGGAGGACGTCGAAGAAGGCCTCGTCAACTGGCGCAAGCTCTTCGAGCGTGAACAGGAGAAGGGCGGCTTCGCCGTGCCGATCCTGATCGAGAACACCGCGGGCGGCGACAACGCGATGACCCGCGACCTCGACACGATCGCCCGGCTCTGGGACAAGGTCGGCGAATTCGGCGCGGGCTTCTGTTTCGACACCTGCCACGCGTACGCGGCGGGCTGGGACCTGACCGAGGCGGTCAAGAAGGTCAAGGCCATCACCGGCCGGATCGATCTGGTCCACCTCAACAACTCGCGCGACGAATTCGGCTCCACGCGTGACCGGCACGCCAACGTCGTCGGCGGCGACGGCACGATCGATCCCGAGGTGCTGGCCGCGGTCGCGGCCGAGGCGGGCGCGCCGGTGGTCGTCGAAACCCCGGCCGACGGCCAGGCCGCGGACATCGCCTACGTCCGCGAACGCGTCGCCTCCGCCTGACCCACCCACGCATTCAGTCCTCTAAATGCGCTCACGGCGTTGATGCCACGGCGCATTCAGAGGACTGAATGCGTCAGTCGGCGTCCTCTTCTTCGTGCTTCCGGCGCCGCATCTCGGCCCGCGCCGCGAGGGTGTCGCGGTGCCTGACCATCTGCGAGACGAGCGCGGCGGCGTCGCGCAAGGCTTCCCGGGTGTCGAGCTCGTAGTCGTAATCCGACGACTGGTAGCGCGCCCACGCCAGTTCGGTGTCGGTGCCGACAGCGCTCGTCCTCAGCCAGCTCACCGTGGTGTCGATCATCGAATCGAGCTGCGCCAGCCGGGCGTGCAGTCCACCGGTGCCGCTTTCGTCCGGTGCCTGGGCGAACTCGCTGGGCTCGTCGACGGCGTCGCCCAGCTTCTCCCGAGCGGTGGCGCCGGTGATCTCCTCGGCGGCGCGCGGCAGCTCCGCCGCCAGCTCCCACCGGCCCCGCGCGTAGCGCTCGACCATGATGATCGCGGAGTATCCGTGCAGCGTCGTGGTGCGGTACACGACCGTGCCGTGCGCCAGGTGGAAGGCCATGCGCGGAGGCTACCCAGGCGGGAGATCGTTCCCTCTCCAGCGGGAGGACCTCCCCCGCCGATCGCGAAAGGCTCGACCTCGGCCGGGAAACACCCGGCACTGGAGGGGAAGCCATGAACATCAAGTCGAAGATCGCCGCGGTCGCCGTGCTGGCCGTCGTCGGGGGAACGTTGGCGGCGACGCAGGCGACGGCGGCTCCGTCGTCCGGTTCGGTCGTCGTGGGATCGGCGGGAGGCCCGCTGACCTTCCCCGGTTACGAGGGTGAGCCTGTCCGGTTCGACTTCGCGGCTTTCGGCGAGCCTGGAAAGTCTTCTGGTCGGTTCCACGTGAATCACTTGTCCGTGGCCGGGAAGCTCGTCGCCGACTTCGACGGCCGGGTCGACTGCGTCGCGCGCGCCGGTGACCTCGCCATGGTGACCGGCGTGATCGAACGCGCGGACATCCCAGGGCTCCCGGTGAACGTCGTCGGCCGCCGAGTCGGCTTCTCGGTGCGTGACGAACCGCGCGGCCACGACTGGATCGGCTGGAGCTGGGCCTACGGCTCCATCGAGCAGGACGTCCTGCCCTGCACCGGGCCGGTTCCGTTCTTCCGGACCGGTGAGGGCGGCTACACCGTGCGGTAATCGGCTTGACCCTCACGCCACGGGAGGGTCGAACCTGATCCGCATGATCGAGCACCGGACCGTGTACCGGGCGGAGGACGGCGAGCACGTCGGCTACGTCGTCCCCGCCCGAGAGGACACTGCCGCGCGTTGGCAGGCACTGACCGTTTTCGGCTACCCGCTCGGCGGGCCTGCCGCCTTCGACGACTCCGTCGCGTTGCTGGAGGCCGAAGGACTGGCCGTCCTCGCCGACCGCTGGTCGGTCAAACACGGTGAGGACTGGTTCGCCTGCCGCCTCGTCGAGACCTCGCCCGACGAGGTCGTCGTCCAGATCGACGACTTCGGCGCCGAGGACTTCGGCGAGCGGATCAAGCTGGAGCGCCCTGGGCCTGAGGTGTTGAAACGCGCTTAGCGTCGGGCGCGCCGTCGAGGAAGCCACCCACCGGGTCGTCGTCCCCGGCGAGGCGGACGGGGTCTGTGCGCGGCTGGTAGATCTCGCGGATCACCAGCGCGCACAGGCCGATCACCGCGAGGTCGCGGACCACGACGGTGCCGAGGAACCAGTCCTCGGGCAGCCCCTTGTTGTCGACGCCGAGGTAGTACATCATCCGCGGCGCCCAGACCAGCGCGTCGATGATCATCCAGCCGAGCAGCAGCCGCCAGCGCGGGATCGCGAGCACCGCCAAGGGCACCAGCCACAGCGAGTACTGCGGGCTCCACACCTTGTTGGTCAGCAGGAACGCGGCCACCACGAGGAAGGCGAGCTGGCCGAGCCGTGGCCGTCGCGGTGCCTTCAGCGCGAGGTACCCGATGCCGGCGCAAGCGGCGAGGAACAGCAGTGCGACGACGGTGTTGAGCACGACCGGCGTTTCGCCCGTGGCGAGCTTCCCGTCGAAACCGGTCCAGCCGGAGAGGTGGGAGATCACGTTGTAGAGCGAATCCGGATCCATCGGGCGGACCGTGTTGAGCCGGAAGAACTCCCACCAGCCGGTGGGCGCGGCGAGCGCGAACGGGACGTTGACCACCACGAACGTCGCCACGGCGAGGCCCGCGGTGAGCGCCCACTGTTTGACCTTGCCCGCGCGCAGGCACAGGAAGAACAGCGGGATGAGCAGGAGCAGCGGATACAGCTTCGCCGCCGCGCCGAGGCCGAGCAGGAAACCCGCGACCTCCGGCCGCCGCCTGGCCCAAGCGAGCAGCGCGGTCGCGGTGAACGCGGTCGCGATCGCGTCGAAGTTGGTGAATGTGTGCACCAGCACCAGCGGTGAGATCGCCACCAGCGCGGCGTCCCACGGGCGGCGTTTCAACGACCGGCCGGTCGCCCACACCGTCACCAGCCAGGCCAGCGCGAGCCAGAGCGCGGAGATGTTGAAGTAGACGGCGACCGGGAGCGCGCCGGGCAGCCAGCCCGATTCCGCGACCGAAAGCCAGGCTTCGGTGAGCTTCGCGTTGATCCACTGGAACAGCCCGGTCACGACCGGGTACTCCATGTACCGCGTGGTCTCCTTCACCGTGCCCGCGTTCTCGGTCCACGAAGTCACGTACGGGAAGGTGTCCGGATTGTTCAGCCGCTCGGAACTGTAGAGCGGAACGATGTCCGAGTAGCACATCGCGACGAACGGGCGGCCCGCCCGCCAGTCGAGCTGGCTCATCCCGGAGTCGTCGGTGTACTGCTGGATGCAGGACGCCTTGCCGAACCACGACAGCAGCAGCGCGAGGCAGGCCAGCATCAGCCCGACTCTCTGCGGCGACCAGAACCAGTGCCGCCCCACCGCCGCGTGCTCGCCGAGCGGGCCGCCGATCGGCCGGGTGGCCGTGGCCACGAGCGGTTCGTTCCAGCTCGGGATGACCCGTTCGCCCGGGGTGAGGGAGAGCGGGGCCTCGGGCTCCGGCGGGGTCGTCTGGTCGGACACGTGGCGGATGTTAGCGCCTAACCGGGTGACCATCCGGTGATGTCGCCGCTGTCGTAGAACCCGGCCAGCACCTCGGCCGCCGCCCCGAACGCGACGACGTCGTCGCCCATCTCGTCGAGATCGACCTGGATTCGTTGCCAGTGCGGCAAAGGCAGCAGTTCCCGCAGCCGCGCGGCGACGGTGTCGCGGTAGATCTCCGGCTCCGCGCGGACCGCGCGTCCGGTCAGCACCACGCGTTCGAGGTCGAGGATCTGGACGAGGTCGGCGAGGCCGGTGCCCAACAGGCCCGCCGCCTCTTCCGTGGTCGCCGCCGCGTTGTGCAGCACCTCGACGCAGCCGCGGCGCCCGCAAGCGCAGCGCGGCCCGTCGAAGGCGAGGGTCGTGTGCCCGAACTCGCCCGCGTTCGTACGGGGACCGCGGTACAGCCTGCCGTCGATCAGCAGGCCGACGCCGATGCCGGTGCCGACGAGCACGACGGCGGTCCCGGTCTGGTCGCCTTCGGGCCAGTGCTGGGCGAACGCGGCGGCGTTGGTGTTCTTGTCGAGCCGCACGGGCAGTCCGGTGCGGTTCGCGAGCAGGTCGCGCAGGGGGACGTGGTGCCAGCCCGGCATGTTCGTGGCGTCCCGGACGACGCCTTCGCGATGGTCGAGCGGTCCGACGGCGCCGACGCCGAGGCCGAGCACGCGTTCGCGGTCGACGCCGTCGAGCAGCGTTTCGGTCGCTTCGGCGAGTGCGGAAACGGCCTGGTCAGGGGTGAACCCCGCGGGCAGCGTGCCGCCTTCCGACGAGATGATCTTCCCGGTCAGGTCGGTACTGAGCACGCGGAAGGAGTCCCGGTCGAGCTGGGCGCCGAGGGCGTACCGGGCATCCGCGCGGACGCGCAGCAGCGTGCGCGGCTTGCCGACCCCGGCCGCGGGCTGGCGCTCTTCGTCGAGCAGGCCGGCGTCGAGCAGTTCGGGGACGATCTTCGAGACGGCCTGCTGGGTGAGGCGGGTGCGTCCGGCGAGTTCGACGCGGCTGAGGCCGCCCGCGCGCAGGATGTGCGCGAGCAGCAGCGCGCGGTTGTGCTGGCGCAGGCCGCGCAGATTGACCCCGGTCTCCGGCATAGCGCGCATCCTGCCACGGCTGGCCTATTACGCAACACTGTTGTTTAATGGAGCCATGGCTGACTTGCGAGTGGGGATCTTCGGATACGGCACCGGCGGGCGGGTCTTCCACGCCCCGCTGGTCAACGCGACACCAGGGCTGACCCTGGCCGCGATCGTCACCTCGAATCCGGAACGGGTCGAACAGGCAGGCGCCGACTATCCGGACGCGGAGGTGCTGCCGGACGCGGACGCGCTGTTCGCGAAGGCGGGTGAACTGGATCTGGTCGTGGTCAGCACGCCGAACCGCACGCACGTCCCGCTCGCCCTCCAGGCGATCGAAGCAGGGCTGCCAGTCGTCGTCGACAAGCCCTTCGCGCCGACGGCGGCCGAAGCGGCGAAGGTCGTCGAGGCCGCGAAGGCCAAGGGCGTCGGCTTGACGGTGTTCCAGAACCGCCGGTTCGACTCGGACTTCCTCACCGTTCGAAAGCTCATCGAAGCCGGTCGTCTCGGCGACGTCTTCCGCTTCGAATCGCGCTACGACCGGTGGGTGCCGAAACCGCGGGACAACTGGCGCGAGTTCGGCGACCCGGCCGAGGCGGGCGGGCTGCTCTACGACCTCGGCGCGCATATCGTCGACCAGGCACTGCAGCTGTTCGGCCCGGTCGCCGAGGTCTACGCGGAGCTCGACAAGCGGCGTGCCGGGGTGTCGGTCGACGACGACGTCTTCGTCGCCCTTCAGCACACCAACGGCGTGCGCTCGCACCTGTGGGCGTCGGCGCTGGCGGGGACCCGGAACCCCCGGTTCCGCGTGCTCGGCGACAAGGCGACGTTCACGAAGTACGGTCTCGACGTCCAAGAGCCGCAGATCAAGGACGGACTGCGGCCCGGCGATCCCGGCTGGGGCGTGGAACCGGCGTCGGACGCCGGTCGGCTCGGCGTGAACGACGACGTCGAAACCGTGCCCACCGAGGTCGGCCGCTACGAGGACTTCTACGCGCAGGTGCGCGACGCGCTGCTCGGCAAGGGCGATTTCCCGGTCGATCCCGCTTCCGCCGTCGAGGCGCTCCGGGTCATCGAGGCCGCTCACCGTTCCGGTGCCGAAAAGCGCGTCGTCACCCTCTAGCTATTCGTTGTCGCCTCTGCCGCCGCCACGGCCGGGAGTGTTGCCGCCGCCTTCTTCGCCGTTGTTCTCACTGGACGACGGAGGATTCTTCGAGCTGGACGGCGGCTCCTCCTCTTTCCGCGAGGACGACGAGCCCGTCGACGGGCCGGTCGACGGAGTGCCGGTCTCACCAGGGTCCTCGTTGTCGTCCGGCGGGGTCTGCGTCGACGGGACGGTGTTGTTGTTGTCGTCCCCGCCGATGATCTTGACCTTGTCGAAGCGTTCGCCCGGCTTCCCGTTCAGGTACAGGGAAAGGAACTTCTGCCAGATCGGCCCGGCGATCGTCGAACCGAAGATCGCCTTGCCGTTCTTGCCCTTCAGCGGCTTGTCACCGTCGCCGCCGACCCAGACCGCGGCCGCGATCGACGGCGTGTAGCCGACCATCCAGGTCTGCGAGTTGGAGTCCTTCGCCGACGCGGGCTCGCCCGGACGGTAGGTGTGCTGCTGGGTTCCCGTCTTGCCGGCGCACTCGTGCCCGTTGGGGCACTTGAGCTTCGAGAACGGGATGACACCCTTGAGCGACTCGGTGACATTGCCGGCGATCTGCTTGCTCTTGTCGGCGTCGTCGGAGAACGCGGGCTTCGCCTCTTCCGGAGCGGAGTACGCGGCTTCGTCCTGCGAGTTGGTCACCTTGGCGACGAAGTGCTTGGTCCGCCGCTGGCCATCGGCCGCGAAGGTCGAGTACGCGGCTGCCATGTCCTCCGGGGTGACGGCCGTCTTGCCGCCGCCGAGGGCGATGTTGTTGTCCGCGAACAGTTCGGAGGCGCCGTCGGGAGCGGGTTTGACCCCGGCGTCCTTGGCGGCCTGTGCCACCGGCCCCGGCTTGGTCACGTTCACGACCATGTCGTAGAACACCGTGTTCGCCGAGCGCTGCATCGCCTCGGACACCGTGCACTGCTGCGAACAGGAACTGCCGGGACCGGCGTTTCGGATCTTCTGCTTCCCGAATTGCCTGCCGTCGGTGCCGTCGAACGTCGAGTTGATACCGCCCTTGCCGAGCTGCATGTACGCGGTGAGGTCGAACGGCTTCATCGACGATCCGGGGTTCTGCGGCGTATTCGCCCAGTCGCGGCCCTTTTGGTCCTTGCCGTCGGGTCCCTTCACGATGGACGCGCCACCGTAATACGCCTTCACCCCACCGGTTTTGGGGTCGACCGCGACGAGCGCGTTGAGCAGGTTCTCGTCGGTCTGGCCCTTCATCCCGTCGGCGACCGCCTGTTCTGCCGCGGCCTGCGCCTTCGGGTCGATGGTCGTGTAGACCTTGTAGCCGCCCCGGTAATAGACGTCGTCGGTGATCCCGTTCGCGGCCAGTTCTTCCTTGACCTTGTCGCGGATGAACGGATTGACCACACCGGCCTGCTGCTTGTCCTCCTGCGGGATCGGCGTCGGGAACTGCAGGTTCGCGCGGTCCGCGGCGGAGAGGAAACCGTTCTGCACCATGCGGTTCAGCGCCACGGTCCAGCGGTCGTTCGCGACCTTCGGGTTCTCCGAGCGGCCCGGCTGCTGGATGAGACCCGCGAGCAGCGCCGCCTCGGACGCGTTCAGCTCGCCGGCGGGCTTGCCGAAGAACGCCTGCGCGGCCGATTCGATCCCGTACGCGCCGCGCCCGAAGTAGATGATGTTCAGGTACGCCGAGATGATGTCCTTCTTCTCGTACGTCTGGTTCATCTTGAAGGATTTGGCGAGTTCGGTCCATTTACGGGTGAGCGACGATTCGTCGTCCCCGCTGGCGACCTTGATGTACTGCTGGGAGATGGTCGAACCACCGCCCTTGCCCGCGGTCACCTGGTTGTAGACCGCGCGCAGGATGCCGCCGATGTCGAAGCCGGAGTTCGTCTCGAAGGAGGCGTCCTCGGTGGCGATGACGGCCTTCTTGACGATGTCCGGGATCTGCTCCGGCGTCAGGATCTGCCGGTTGCCACCCTTGGGCACGTCCTTGCCCATCTCGGTGTTGTCGGCGTAGTAGTAGGTCACCGCCTGGCCCTGCGTGGCCGCGACGGACTGCGGCGACGGGACGTCGACGACGAAGTAGGTGATCACGAACGCGATCGCCGGGATGACGACGAACAGGCAGAACAGCGCGAGCAGCACCCGCCGGATCCGTCTCCACCTGCGCTTCTTGCGTTGCGCCGGGGTGAGGATGGGCTTGCCGTCTTCGTCGGTCTCTGGGCCGGGCCGCTCGTCGTCGTACGGCTCTTCGTAGCCGCGGTCGGCGTCGTACCGGTGCTCTGTGCCGTTGTGCTCGTGATGCGTGATGAGGTCCGGCTCGTGCTGCGGCGCGACCGGCGGTCGCTGCGAACGCCGGGGCGGCGGCTGCTGGGGCGAACCCTGCTGCCGTTGCCATGGCGCTTGCCCGGGACCTTGCTGGTGGGCGCCCGGTCGCTGTCCGTGGCCCGGAGGCGGGCCCGCGGGACGACGGGGTGGTCCGGCCGGGCGTTGCGGACGACGTGCGGGGTCAGGGTCCTGACCTGGCCATCCGCCGTGGGGATCGTCGTTCACTTGGACGTCCTCCGAACCTTTCCGTGGTGAGCGCGGTCCTGCGGTCGCAGGTCTCCTTCTATAGAAGACGTGTCAGATCCGTTCAGGTTCATCGGATACGCCCGAAAGAAGGTGTGCCGGGCTCGCCCGGCACACCTTCTTCAGTCGTTTTCGCCCGGTCAGGGGTCCCCGGTATTCGGGAACAACGGATCGGAGGTCCCCGGCCCCGGACGAGACCATGGCGGCTTCGTCGGTTTCGTGGGTTTCGTCGGCGTCGTCTCCGTCGGCTCGGTGGAGGAGGGCGGCGGCGGAGCCGACGAGGTCGTCTCCGGCGGCGGCGTCGACGTCTCCGGCGGCTTCGGCTGCGTGGTCGTCACCACCGCACGGGCGTCCTTGCCGATGGGTTTGACCTTGCCGAACTTCTCCGTCGGCTTCCCGGTCAGGTACCGGGACATGAAGTCTTCCCAGATCGGGCCGGCGATCGTCCGGCCGTAGATCGGCTTGCCGCTCTTGTCGTGCAGCGGCTTGTTGCCGTCGCCGCCGACCCACACCGCGGTCGAGATGGACGGCGTGTAGCCCACCATCCAGGTCTGCGCGTTGCGCTCGCGGTAGCTCGCCGGGTCGCTGTCCTTGAAGTCGTACTGCTGCGTCCCGGTCTTGCCCGCGCAATCGTGGTTGGACGGGCACTTCAGCTTCGAGTACGGGACGACCGGCTCGAGCGCGTCGGTGACGTTGCCGGCGATCTGCTTGCTCTTGTCGGCGTCGTCGCTGAAGGCGGGAGTGCCCTTGGGGGCCGTCTCGTCGAACTCGACCTCGTCCTGGGAGTTGGTCAGTTTGGCGACGAAGTGCTGCTTCTGCCGGACACCCTCACCGGCGAACGTGGCGAACCCGGCGGCCATGTCCTCCGCCGTGGTCACCGTGCGGCCACCGCCGAGCGCGATGTTGATGTCGGGGTAGAGGACCGAAGTGCCGCCCTCGTCCACCGTCTCCACGCCGGCTTCCTTCGCGGCCTTCGCCACCGGGTCGACCTTCGTCTTGTTGATCACCATGTCGTAGAACACGGTGTTCGCGGAGACCTTCATCGCTTCGGCGACCGTGCACTGGGCGCCGCAGTTGGAACTCTCGCCCGCGTTCTTGACCGTGCGGTAGTTGCCGCCGCCGACGTCGAACTTCCGGTTGTTGGACCCGTCGAAGGTCTCGCCGAGACCCTTGCCCATCTTGAGCCACGCGGCCAGGTCGAAGGCCTTGAACGCGGAACCCGGGTTGTGCGGGACGTTCGCCCAGTCGTGGGCTTGGACGTCCTGGCCCTGGTCGTTCTTCTTCCAGTCCGGGCCGCCCCAGTAGGCGACCACGCCGCCCGTCTTGGGATCGACCGCGACCAGCGCGTTCAGGATGTTTTCGTCGGTCTGGCCCTTCATCCCCTCCGCGACGGACTCCTCGGCCATCTTCTGCGCCTTGGGGTCGATCGTCGTGGTGATCTTGTATCCGCCCTGGTGCAGCCTGTCCTGGTCGTAGCCGCGGGCTTCGAGTTCGTCGATCACCCGGTTGCGGATGTGCAGGCTCAGCGTCCCGGCGTCGTCGGCCTTCGCCTGTGCCTTCGGGATCGGCTTCGGGAAGGTCGCGGCCGCGCGGTCGGCGGCGGGCAGCCAGTTGTTCGCCACCATCTGGTCCATCACGAAGTTCCACCGCCTGGTGGCGTACGCCTCGTTCTCGGACTTGCTCGGACCCTGGATCAGGCCGGCGAGCAGAGCGGCTTCGGACGGGCTGAGCTCCTTGGCCGGTTTCTTGAAGTAGGCCTGCGCGGCGGCTTCGATGCCGTTCGCGCCGCGGCCGAAGTAGATGGTGTTGAGGTAGGCGGTGATGATCTCCTCTTTGGACATCTGGTTATTCATCTTGAAGGATTTGGCCAGCTCGGTCCATTTACGGGTGAGCGTCGGCGCCTCGTTGGCCGTGGCCTTCTTGATGTACTGCTGGGAGATCGTCGAACCGCCGCCCTGACCGCCGGTGACGTTGTTGTAGACCGCGCGCAGGATGCCGCCGACGTCGAACCCGGAGTTGGTTTCGAACGACGAGTCCTCGGCGGCGTACACGGCGTGCTTCACCGAGTCCGGGATCTCGCCCGGCTTCAGCAGGTACCGGCTGCCGCCGGTCGCGGGCGCGATCTTGCCCATCGGGCTGCCGTCGGCGTACATCAGCGTGATCGGCTGGCTCTGCTGGCTCGCGACGCTTTCCTGGGACGGGACGTCCACCAGGAAGTAGGTGATGACGAACGCGATCGCCGGCACCACCACGAACAGGCCGAACATCGCGTAGAGCACCCGGCGGATGATCTTCCAGCGGCGCTTCTTGCGCTGCTTCGGCGTGAGGGTCTTCTTCTTGTCGCCGTCTTCGTCCTCGGCGGGCTCTTCGTCGTCCAGGTCGTCGCCCTCGGCCCCGAGGGCGACGCTTTCGTGACGATCGTCATAGCGGTCGTCGTACGGGTCGTAGCCGTACGGGTCTTCGGTGCCGTTGTGGGCGTGGTGCGTGATGAGGTCCGGTTCGCGCTCGTACGGATCCGGCTCGACGGGGCGGACCATCGCGGTCGCCTGCTCGGCGGGAGGGGGCGCGGGCGGACGACGGTTGCCGGGCGGAGGCGGCGGCCGATGGCCGGTGGCACCCTGCTGGGAACGCTGGACTCCGGCTCCAGCAGCGGCAGCGGCGGACCGGCCGCCGGGCGGCGGGGGTCCCGGCCTGCGCGGGGGCATGCCGTTGGCGCGGCGCGGGGCGGCGGGGCGGCGCGGTTCCTCGTCGGACGGCCACTCCGGACCGCCGGCGTCACCTCCTGGCCACTGTGGGGCCGGCGGTCGCGGGTCCGAGGAGCGTGGCTGCGGGGAGCGCGGTGCGGCCGCGCGGGGGCCGCCGTTGGGGGGTGTCCGGCGCTGGGGGCGGCGCGGGGGTTCCTCGCCCGGCCAGCCGGGTCCGTCCTCTTCGCCCGGCCATTGGGCACGGCGAGGTGCATCAGGCTCCTGGCCAGGCCAGGAGCGGTTGCGTTCGTCGTTCACGAATGGGCCTCCCAGACCGGCGCTTCGGGGTACGCCGCTCTGTGCTCAACTGCGATTTCGATACCTGTCACCGACCCGCTGTCCTTTGCGACCGGGTCCGTGGCCGGGTGCTTCCCGGATCTCCTGTTCCGAGGACGTAGGAGCGCACCAGGTGGTTCCAGTGGCAGCTCCGGCAGACCTCGACCTCGTAGACGGTGAACTCCGCGAAGAGCCCGTCCATCCGCACCAGTTCGTCCGGCGTCTTGGCCGATCCGGCGACGTGCTTCAGCTCGTCGCCGTAGACCCAGGACACCAGGGTCAGTTCCTCCCGATGACAGACCGGGCAGTCTTGCTCACCTGGTCGTCCGTGGAATTTCGCGGCCCGCAGGAGGTACGGACCCGCGTCGCAGACGTCGTATGTGCCGACCCGTCCGGAGTGGACGCCCTTGAGCAGCGCGCGCCGCTGTAAGGCGTAGTCCACGACCTGCCGCTGGTTTCGCACGCCAACAGAGTACGGGCTCTTGCTGTGTGGTCCACGTCCCGTTCTCGACCGGACGGGGCGCGCGCATCCGGACACGCCGAGGATTCGATAACTCTCCGGTGAATTTCGTCCGGTTGGCGAGGGCCCTGATCGGGTTAGCTACACCACTTCGATGTATCGGCGCGATATAGTGGGCCGGTAGGTTGACCGAGCCGGTCTCGGTGGCCAACGCGACCGGTCGCGGTTTGTTCCCGGAAGGGGGTGCGGTGTGCTCGAGCTCGCGATCTTGGGGCTGCTGCACGAGACCCCCATGCACGGTTACGTGCTGCGCAAACGTTTGCACGAGACGCTCGGGATGTTCCGGACGTTCTCGTACGGCTCGCTGTACCCGACACTGCGTCGGCTGCTTCGCGCCGGTTACCTCGTCGAGGAGCTCGAAGAGGTGGAAGACCGGGCGTGGGCACGCCGGGGCAAGCGCGTGTACAAGCTCACCGCCGAGGGCAAGGAGCGGTTCGCCGAACTGCTCGGCGACGCCGGTCCGCAGACGTGGGACGACGAAGGCTTCGGCGTCCACCTGGCGTTCTTTTCGAGGACACCGGCCGACGTCAGGATGCGAATCCTGGAAGGCCGTCGTCGTCGGGTCGAGGAACGCCGAGAAGGACTTCGGACGGCAATGGCGCGGGCCGAGGAGAAGATCGACCGCTACACCCGTGAGCTGCACCGGCTCGGGCTGGAGTCCAGCGAGCGGGAGGTGCGCTGGCTCAACGAGCTGATCGCGCACGAACAGGCCGAGCAGCGCGGACCGGAGACCTGAGGCGCTCTCCGGCCCCGCTGAGCACTACCTACAACTGTTGGACGAATGAAGGAGAAACCGGCATGGGCGAGAACCGCCGCGTTCGGGTGGCCATCGTGGGCGTCGGCAACTGTGCGGCCTCGCTGGTCCAGGGCGTTCAGTACTACCGCGACGCAGATGCCGGCACTCGCGTGCCCGGTTTGATGCACGTCGTGTTCGGCGAGTACCACGTCCGCGACATCGAGTTCGTCGCCGCGTTCGACGTGGACGCCAAGAAGGTCAGCCGCGATCTGTCCGAGGCGATCTTCGCGAGCGAGAACAACACCATCAAGATCGCCGACGTGCCGCCGCTGGGCGTCACCGTGCAGCGCGGCCACACCTACGACGGTCTCGGCCGCTTCTACCGCGAGACCATCGAAGAGTCCGACGAGACTCCTGTCGACGTCGTCGCGGCGCTGCGCGAGGCCGAGGTCGACGTGCTCGTCTCTTACCTGCCCGTGGGTTCCGAAGAGGCTGACAAGTTCTACGCGCAGGCGTGCATCGACGCGGGTGTGGCGTTCGTCAACGCGCTGCCGGTGTTCATCGCCTCCGACCCCGAGTGGGCCGAGAAGTTCCGCGCGGCGGGGGTGCCGATCGTCGGTGACGACATCAAGTCCCAGGTCGGCGCCACCATCACGCACCGCGTGCTGGCGAAGCTGTTCGAGGACCGCGGCGTCCAGCTCGACCGGACGATGCAGCTCAACGTGGGCGGGAACATGGACTTCCTGAACATGAAGGAGCTCGAGCGGCTCGAGTCGAAGAAGATCTCGAAGACCCAGTCGGTCACTTCGCAGGTCGATCGCGAACTCGGCAAGGGCAACGTCCACATCGGCCCGTCGGACTACGTGCAGTGGCTCGACGACCGCAAGTGGGCCTACGTCCGGCTCGAGGGCCGCGCCTTCGGCGACGTTCCCCTGAACCTGGAGTACAAGCTCGAGGTGTGGGACTCGCCGAACTCGGCGGGCATCATCATCGACGCCGTGCGCGCCGCGAAGATCGCGAAGGACCGCGGTATCGGCGGCCCGATCCTGTCGGCTTCTTCCTACTTCATGAAGTCGCCGCCGGAGCAGTACGACGACTCCACCGCGCGTGACGAGGTCGAAAAGTTCATCGCCGGCGAGGCGTAAGCCCCCGGTAGCGCGCTATGAAAGGTCCTTTCCTTGCAAATTTTGCAAGGAAAGGACCTTTCATAGCATTGGCGAGGTAGCGCGGCTCAGTCCTTCGGCTTCTGAAGGGCCGCCGGCAGGTCCGTGATCTTCGCGACCACCGTCGTCTGCTCCAGCACCGAAGGATCCGGCGGGAAATGCGGGTTCGGCACCGCGTACACCGTCATCCCCGCGGCCAGCGCGGCGCGAAGCCCGTTCGTCGTGTCCTCGACGGCCGCGCAGTTCTTCGGCTCCACGCCCAGTAGCTCGGCCGCCTTCAGGTACACGTCAGGCGCCGGTTTCCCCGCGCCGACCTGCTCCGAGGACACCGCCGTCGGCACCGGCAGCCGCGTGATGTCCAGGAACGCCTTGATCAGCAGCGGGGGCGACGAGCTCGCGATCGCCACCGGCCAGTGCTTCGCGACCTCGCGGACGACGTCCGGCCCGCCGGGGATGATCGGCGGCTTCTCCGCGTACCGGCGCGCCATCCGCTCGATCACCACCTGCGCGACGTCGGCGGGGCGGAGCCGGACGCCGAGGTCGTGCGCCAGGTAGGCGGCCCATTCCGGGGTGCTCATCCCCTGCATCGCCCTGGTCGATTCGTCACGCCAGGTGCCGTGGAACTCGTACGCGACCGCCCGTCGGACCTCGTCCCACATCGTTTCCGAATCCACCAGGACACCGTCGAGATCGAAGATCACCGCTTCCACACCACAACCCTAGAACGTCGCGGGAGATCTTGTGCGCCAGATTACTTAGCCATGCTCAGTAATTTTAGTTAGCATGGCTAAGTGACCACGAAAGCCGCCGACCTCGCGCATCGGCTCCGCCCGCTGGTCTTCCGGCTGTACTACCTCGTCCGCCGGGAGACCCCGCAGGTGCAGCTCACCCTCACCCAGGGGTCGGTGCTGTCGGAGCTGCTGAACGGCGGTCCGCGCCGGATGAGCGCGCTCGCCGAACTGGAGCGGGTCCGGATGCCGACGATGACCGACGTCGTCCGCCGTCTCGAACGGCTCGGCCTGGTCAGCCGCCGCGCCGATCCCGCCGACGGCCGGGCGGTGCTCGTCGAGGTCACCGAGGTGGGGCAGCGGTTCCATCGGCGGTTGGTCGTCGCCAGGGAGGAATTCCTCCGCGAGCGGCTGATCGGACTGGACGAGACCGACCGCGCCGCGATCGAAGCCGCGCTCCCCGCCCTCACCAGGTTGCTGCAGGAAGACAAGAAGGAGGAACTGATCCGCGATGAGCGCTGAGCACCACTCGAGCCTGTTGGATGCCGTCAAGGGACAGCCGAAACAGGTATGGATCACCGCGTTCGCCGCGGTCATCGCGTTCATGGGGATCGGGCTGGTCGACCCGATCCTGTTGTCGATCGCCGAAGGCCTCCACGCGACGCCGTCCGAGGTGACCCTGCTGTTCTCCAGCTACCTCGGCGTCCAAGCGGTCGCGATGCTGGTGACCGGCGCGATGAGTGCCCGATTCGGGGCCAAGCGGACCGTGGTCGCCGGGCTGACCCTGGTCGTCGTCGCCACCGCGTTGTGCGCCGCCTCCGGCTCGATCGAGCAGCTCATCGGGTTGCGCGCGATCTGGGGACTCGGCAACGCCTTCTTCATCGCCACCGCGCTCTCGGTCATCGTCGGCGCCGCGACCGGCGGCCAGGCGGGCGCGATCCTGCTCTACGAGGCCGCGCTCGGTGTCGGTCTCGCGGTCGGCCCGCTGCTGGGCGCCCTGCTGGGCAGCATCTCGTGGCGCGGTCCGTTCCTCGGCACGTCGCTGCTGATGCTGTGCGGACTCGTGCTGTGCTCGATCTTCCTGACCGGCGACGCCAAGGAGAAGCGGCCGAAGATCCGCCTGCTCGACCCGTTCCGGGCGTTGAAGCACGCCGGGCTGCTGCGCACCTCGATCGGTTCCGCGCTCTACACGGCCGCGTTCTTCGTGGTGCTGGCCTGGTCGCCGTTCGTGCTGGAGTGGAGTGCCGTCGCCGTCGGCCTGATCTTCTGCGGCTGGGGCTTTTCGGTCGCCGTCGCGGGCGTGGTGCTGGCACCGAAGCTCGCCGCGAAACTCGGTGAACGGCACGCGACCGTGGTCGCCGTCTTCGGTTACGCGGTACTGCTGCTGATCATGGCGATCCCGAGCAAGCCGGTGCTGGTCGTCGGCATCGTGCTTTCGGGTCTGGTCTCCGGGCTGCTCAACACGCTCTTCACCGGGACGGCCATGTCGATCAGCGGCGCTCCGCGTCCGGTCGCGAGTGCCGGGTACAACTTCTGCCGGTGGCTCGGCGGCGCGGTCGCCGCGACCATCGTCGGTCACCTGGCGGAGTGGTTCGGCGCCGAGCAGGCGCCCTTCGTGATCGCCGCGGTCCTGTGCGTGCTCGCCGGTGCCCTGCTGACGATCCGCGAGAAGACCGCCGACCCGCATACGGTCCCGGCCGAAGCGGTCCTCGTGGGCGAAGAGATGTAATCGGAACAAAAGGTGAACACCGGACCAACGAGGGGTTTCCTCTCGCTGGTCCGGTGCCTTAGCGTCGACCTCCCGAACTGCAGATGCGGAGGTCCGCGTGAAGTTCCTTCCGTTACTGGCCGGCCACTCACCAAGCCGGGCGTCAGTGACCTGTACTTACCGCTGTGGCGACGCGTGCTTCCACGACGCGCCGAACACCTCGGACAACCCCACCTTCGCCGACGTTCTCGGCGCGGTGAGCCGCCGTGGCGCGTTGAAGGCGACCGCGGTCGTCGCCTTGGCCGCCGGCACGCCGCTCGCGCTCGCCGGGCCCGCGTCCGCCGCGCCCGAGGGCCGTCCGAAACCGCCACCCGGTACCGACTACCAGCGCGTCCAGCCGAACACGCTCGACGCCGTCGTGGTGCCCGATGGCTATCAGCAGGGGATCGTGATCCGCTGGGGTGACGCCGTGCTGCCCGGCGCGCCGGAGTTCGACTTCGACAACCAGACGGCCGCGGCGCAGGCGAAGCAGTTCGGCTACAACTGCGACTTCGCCGCGCTGCTCCCCCTGGACCATTCCGGCCTTTCCGCGCTGCTGGTGACGAACCACGAGTACACATCGGAAGAGTTCATGTTCCGCGGGTACGACCGGAACAACCCGACCGAGGAACAGGTCAAGATCGCCTGGGCGGCACACGGGCTGACCGTCGTCCAGGTGACGCGCGGGCGGGACACCGGGCACCTGCGGCCGAGGATGTCCCGCTACAACCGGCGCATCACGCTGCACACGCCGTTCAAGGTGGCAGGCCCGGCGGCGGGCAGTGATCTGCTCAAGACCGCCGCCGACCCGACCGGCACGGTCGTGCTGGGCACGATGAACAACTGCGCCGGTGGCGTCACGCCGTGGGGCACGATCCTGTCTGGCGAGGAGAACATCAACCAGTACTTCGGGAACGCGGACACGGTCACCGATCCCGTGGCGCGCAAGCGGTACGCGCGCTATGGCATCAACGGCACCGCGACCACCCGGAAGTGGGAGCGGTTCGACGCGCGCTGGGACATCGCCAGGGAACCGAACGAGGCTCACCGCTTCGGCTGGGTCATCGAACTGGACCCGAACGACCCGGACAGCACCCCGGTCAAACACACGCATCTCGGCCGGTTCAAGCACGAGACGGCGAACATCCGCGTCGCCAAGGACGGCCGCGTGGTCGCCTACTCCGGGGACGACGAGCGATTCGAGTACATCTACAAGTTCATCTCCAAGGGCCGGATGAAGCCGGGCGACAGCCGCCACGCCCGGCGGCACAACATGACCCTGCTCGACGACGGCACGCTCTACGTCGGCCGGTTCACCGGCGACAGCCCGGCCGCCGAGATCGACGGCACCGGGAAACTGCCGAGCGACGGGGAATTCGACGGCGTCGGCGAGTGGATCCCGCTCGCCTCCGGCGACAAGTCCTTTGTGGACGGAATGACCGCCGAAGAGGTGTACGTGTTCACCCGCGAGGCGGCCGATCGGGTGGGCGCCACCAAGATGGACCGCCCCGAGGACATCCAGGCGCATCCGTACACCGGCCGGATCTACTGCGCGCTGAGCAACAACGTCCAGCGCGGCAACCCCGGCAAGGAAGGCGCCACCGAGCCCAATCCCCGGGTCAACAACAAGCACGGCCAGGTGCTGGAGTTCGAGGAGCACCGCGGGGACGCGCTCGCGCTGACCTTCAGCTGGCGGCTGTTCCTGGTGTGCGGTGATCCGTCCTCGCCGGACACCTACTTCGCCGGCTTCCCCAAGGATCAGGTCTCGCCGATCTCCAGTCCGGACAACGTGGCCTTCGACAAACACGGCAACCTGTGGATCTCCACCGACTCGGCGGGCGCGCTGGGTATCAACGACGGCCTGTACTCGGTGCCGCTGGAGGGCCGTAACCGCGGCGAGCTGAAGCTGTTCCTCACCGTGCCGCGCGGTGCGGAGACCTGTGGCCCGATCGTCGAAGAGAAGATCGTCACAGTCTGTGTTCAGCATCCGGGTGAGGTGGACGGTGCCAATGCCGACAAACCGGCCTCACACTGGCCGGACGGCGGTGAAAGCCAGCCACGGCCCTCGGTGGTGGCGGTGTGGAAACCCGGTCGTCACGGGCTGTGTGACATCGGTTCTTAGTCGGTAAGCAACGTTCTAGCAGTACTTTTCGTCGATGGCGCGCGGCCGGTTCCGGCAGCGCGCCATCGCTCGTTCGCACGCTGTTCATCTGCTGGTCGGGACTGGATCGTTTTGGTCGCTTACCGTCACGGCGTTCCCCTGACCGGATTACGTGAACCCACCGCGAACCATGGAGGCCCTGTGTCCTTCGAGCCTCGGCGGCTCCTGCCGTTGATCACCTCTCATCCCGGCGGCCGCTCCGCGGTCACCTGTGAGTACCGCTGCGGCAACGCGTGCGCCCACCCCGAGCCCAACGGCTCGGAGAACGAATACTTCGGCGACGTGGTCAAGGACATGCTGTCCCGGCGTGGCGCGCTGAAGGCCGGTGCCGTGATGGCCGCCGCCGCGGGTGGCTTCGCCGCGCTGTCCGGCACGGCCGCCGCCGAACCCGCCGACGTCGCGGCCGCCGGCCACGGCAAGCCGGGGCGCCCCGGCCGTCCGGTGCCCGGCACCGACTTCGAGGCGGTGCCGCCGAACAAGCTCGACGCCGTCACCATCCCCGAGGGGTACGAACAGCGCGTCGTCATCCGCTGGGGCGACGCCGTCGAGGCGGGCGCGCCGAAGTTCGACTTCGCCAAGCAGACCGCGGCCGCGCAGGCCAAGCAGTTCGGCTACAACTGCGACTTCGTCGGCCTGATCCCGCAGGATCCGCTGGGTATCCGCAACCTGCTGGTGGTGAACCACGAGTACACCACCGAGGTCCACATGTTCCCGGCCGACCAGTACGACCCGGCCAACCCGACCGAGGAACAGGTCAAGATCGCCTGGGCGGCACACGGCCTCTCGGTGGTACAGGCCTTCCGCGACCCGATCGGCGGCGCGCTGCACGTCACGCCGAGCCGGTACAACCGCCGCATCACGCTGAACACCACCTTCGAGGTCCGCGGCCCGGCCGCCGGCTCGAAGTACCTCAAGACCTCCGCCGACCCGAGCGGCCGTAAGGTGCTCGGCACGCAGAACAACTGCGCCGGCGGCGTGACCCCTTGGGGCACCGTGCTTTCCGGTGAGGAGAACGTCAACCAGTACTTCGCCAACGCGGACAAGGTCACCGACCCGGTCGTGGCCGCCCGCCTGAAGCGGTACGGCTTCTCCGGTACCGCCACCACGCGGAAGTGGGAGCGGTACGACAAGCGCTGGGACCTCGCGCAGGAGCCCAACGAGGCCAACCGGTTCGGCTGGGTCGTCGAGATCGACCCGAACGACCCGCACTCGACGCCGGTCAAGCACACCGCGCTCGGCCGGTTCAAGCACGAGGCCGCGAACGTCAAGATCACCAAGGACGGCCGCGTCGCCGTCTACTCCGGTGACGACGAGCGGTTCGAGTACATCTACAAGTTCGTCTCGAAGGGCAAGTACAAGCCGGGCGACAGCGCGCACGCGCGCCGCCACAACTCGGCGCTGCTCGACGAGGGCACGCTGTACGTCGGCCGGTTCACCGGTGACAGCCCGGCCGCCGAGATCGACGGCACCGGCAAACTCCCCGCGGACGGCGAATTCGACGGTGTCGGCGAGTGGATCCCGCTGGTCTCCGGCGACAAGTCCTTTGTGGACGGATTCACCGCCGAAGAGGTCTACGTCTTCACCCGTCAGGCCGCGGACAAGGTCCAGCCGACCAAAATGGACCGTCCCGAGGACATCCAGCCCAATCCGGTCAACGGCCGGATCTACGCGGCGCTGACCAACAACAGCCAGCGTGGTCCCGCGGGCAAGGCGAACGTCGACGAGGCGAACCCGCGGCCGAACAACCGCAACGGGCACATCCTGGAGTGGGACGAGGAAGGCGGCGACTCCGCGTCGACGCGGTTCTCCTGGCGGCTGCTGCTGGTCTGTGGTGACCCGAAGACGGCGGACACCTACTTCGGCGGCTTCCCGAAGGACCAGGTCAGCCCGATCTCGTGCCCGGACAACGTCGCCTTCGACCGGCACGGGAACCTGTGGATCTCCACCGACGGCAACGCGCTCGGCGCGAACGACGGCCTGTTCTCGGTGCCGGTCGACGGTCCCGAGCGTGGCCGAGTCAAGCAGTTCCTGTCGGTCCCGGTCGGCGCGGAGACCTGCGGTCCGGTGGTGACCGACCACCTGGTGCTCGTCGCGGTGCAGCACCCCGGTGAGGACGCGCCCTCCTCCGCGAACCCGACGTCGCACTGGCCGGACGGTGGCACTTCGCAGCCGCGGCCGTCGATCGTCTCGGTGTGGAAGAAGGGCCGCTGGGGCCAGGTCGGCCGCATCGGCGTCAAGTAGCGGCGACCGGCGCCCCGATCACTCTCGGCAAGACACGTTCTGCCTGATCGGGGCGCCGGTCGACACCGTTCAGCGATTACGGAACGGCGCCGCGCTCACTAGCTTCGGCCCTGTGAAAAGGGCACTGGTGTTGATGACGGCTGGCACGCTTCTGCTGGGTGCGGGTGCTTTTCCCGCGCGGGCGCAGGCTCCGGACGTCCCGTCCGGCTGCACCGGCGGCATCGCGCCGAACCCGAGCGTGGAGGAGGGCAGCCCGCCAGCCGGGTACACGTTCAACCCGGCGGCCCCGGTGCCCCCTGGGACGCCGAAGAGCAAACAGCCACGGTTGTCGACGGCGGGCGGTTACCAGCAGGACGGCGGCAAGTACGCGCTGATCGCGACGCCGGACAAGATGGTCAGCACCGCCTACGCGGCGATGAAATTCGTGCCCGGCGCCGTCTACACGCTCACCGGCTGGACCGGCACGAACGACGACAATCTCCGTCGCGCGGACGCCGTCCGGGAAACGGGACTGCGGTTCTACAACGCGACGAACAAGGTCGTCCTGGAGAACAAGCTCAAGGTCGCGCACGCCGTCGAGTCCGACGGGAAGGTCGCCCGCCAGGACTTCCCGCCGTCGACCGCGCCGCCGACGGCCACCTCGGTGAAGTTCTTCGCCGCCACCGACCACAACTGGGTGATGTGGGACTGTGTCCAGCTGAGGGTCGCCTCGTTGTCGGTGAAGGCGGAGGTGCGGGACCCGGCGAGCGGCGTCTGGGGCGGCACGGCCACCATCGAGGCGGGCACCACCGCGAACTTCCGGTTCACGCTGACCAACGACGGCACCGAGAACCTGACCGGCATCAAGGTCGATGACCCGTACTGCGACGTGAAGCCCGCCCCGATCGCGAACCTCGACGGCGGCAAGTCCACGACGATCACCTGCGACCACGCGAACGTCATCGAGGCCGACAACGGCCGCGTCGGCACCGTCACGGTCTCCGGGGCGAAGCATTCGGGCGGCACGCTGCCGCAGAAGACCGCGACGACGACCATCAAGGTCACCCCGCCGCCCGCGATCGACGAGATCGGGGAGTTCGTCTGGAACGACCTCGACCGGGACGGCCTGCAGGACGCCGGGGAGCCGGGTGTCGCCGGGGTGAAGGTGACCTTGAAGGACGCTTCGGGCACGGCGCTCGGCACACTCACCACCGACGCCGCCGGCAAATACCGCTTCGCGAAGCTGAAGGACGGCATCTACCAGGTCTGCTTCGACATCGGCGCGCTTCCGCCCGAGTTCGCTGGTTACACCTTGACGGCGAAGGACGCGGGTGACGACGCGAAGGACTCCGACGCCGATCCGAAGGGCTGCACCGCGACCACCACGGTCGGCCCACGGAAGCGCCAGGACCTGACGCTCGCCGCGGGTCTCGTCGCGCCCGTGAGCAAACTGGGCGACTTCGTCTGGCTGGACCAGGACAAGGACGGTCTGCAGAGCCGCGACGAGATCGGCGTCCCTCAGGTGAAGGTGACGTTGAAGGACGCTTCCGCGAAGGTGGTCGGCGAGACCGTGACAGGGCCGGACGGCCGGTACGCCTTCGAGGGTGTCCCCGCGGGCTCCTACCAGGTCTGCTTCGACGCCGGAGCCCGGCAGCTGACCAGGTCGGGCGCGGCGCAGTACAACGGCACCGATTCGGCGGCCGACCCCGCGACCGGCTGCACGCCGGTGACCAAACCGGGGGCGCCGGAGGATCTGACCAGGGACGCCGGGCTGATCGAACCGTGATTGTCGGTGGGTGCGGTTACCGTCGCCCACCGTGACCTCCCATCTCGACGCCACCCGCGAGTCCTACGACACCGTCGCCGAGGACTACGTGACGCTGGTCAAACCACTGTTCGACCAGGAGCCGGTCAGTCGCGCGATGCTGGCCGGATTCGCCGAGCAGGTGCGTGGCCCGGTCGCCGACGTCGGCTGCGGACCGGGCCATGTCACCGCTCAGCTGGCCTCGCTCGGCCTCGACGTCTCCGGTGTCGACTTGTCGCCCAAGATGGTCGAGATCGCCCGGCGTCAGTACCCGGACCTGCGGTTCGAGGTCGGCTCGATGACCGCGCTCGAGGTCCCCGACGGCACGTTGGGCGGCCTCGTCGCCTGGTGGTCGATCTTCCACCTGCCGCCGGAGACCCTGCCGGACGTGTTCGCCGAGTTCCGGCGGACGCTGGTGGCCGGCGGGCACCTGCTGATCGGCTTCCACGTCGGTGACGAGCGCCTGAGTCCCGAGAGGGCGTACGGCCACCCGGTCACCTACGACGCCTACCTGCTGCGACCGCCCCGGATCGCCGAGCTGCTCGGCCAGTCGGGATTCGAGGTCACCGCGCGGCTGGAGCTGGCCGGGAAGAAGTGGCCGCAGGCCTGCCTGCTCGCCGTCGCGGTTTGACTCGTGGGCCGCGGACCTGATTCCCTGCGGACGCAACCGAGCCGGGCGGGGCCATGACGCAGACGAGTACGACGGCGAGCGAAAGCACGCCCGTGTGGCCTTCACGTGCCTGGTTCCGGCGGCCGTCGACCTGGACGTGGCTCGGGTTCGGCCTGGTGCTGGTGGTCTACGCCGACCTCGCCTGGCGTCGCCGCTGGATGAGCGACGACGGCCTGATCGTGCTGCGGACGGTACGCCAGATCCTCGCGGGCAACGGGCCGGTGTTCAACATCGGCGAGCGGGTCGAGACCAACACCAGTCCTTTGTGGACGGCGATACTGAGCGTTCTCGGCCTGATCCCGGGGGTGCCGCTGGAATGGATCTCCGTGGTGACCGGACTGGTCTTCTCGGTCGCCGGGCTGTTCTTCGGCCTGGACGGCGCCCGGCGGCTCTATCAGCCGCTGGCGTTCCACGGCCTCGCGCCCGCCGGGGCGCTGGTGATCTGCGCGCTGCCGCCGTTCCGCGACTTCGCGACGTCCGGGCTGGAGACCGGCCTGATCACCTTGTGGCTGGGCGGTACCTGGTGGCTGCTCGTCCGCCGTATGTCCACAGTGGATGGACTGCGGACCTGGCCGGTCGCCGTCGTCGCCGGTCTCGGGCCGTTGGTGCGGCCGGATCTCGCGCTCTTCAGCGTCGTCGCGTTGCTGGCGTTGCTTGTTCTTCTCAGGCCAGGACGGCGTCGAGCGATGGGCCTGCTGGCCGCCGCGGCCGCGCTCCCGTTGGCGTATCAAGTGTTCCGGATGGGCTACTACGGTCTGTTGACGCCGAACACCGCGTTGGTCAAGGAGGCGTCGGAGGCGAACTGGGCTCGCGGCTGGGCGTACCTCACCGACCTCGCTCAGCCGTATTGGCTACTGGTCCCGATCCTCCTGCTTGCCGCCGCAGTCTTGACCGTGATGTCCACTATGGACAGGACCTTCGTGGTGCTGGCGGCGGTCCCGCTCATCGGCGCGGTCCTGCTTTCGCTGTACGTGATCAGGGTCGGCGGGGATTTCATGCACGGGCGCATGTTGCTCCCGGCGCTGTTCTGCCTGTTGCTGCCCGTACTGGCGTTGCCCGTGACGAGGGCGACCGCGGTACTTCTGGTCGGCGTCGGGATCTGGGCGGTCGTGGCCGCGGGGTCGCTCCGTCCGCCGTATTCGGCCGCGCCGCGTGCCGTCGGCATCACCGACGAGCGGGCCTACTGGTCACGGGCGACCGGGCACGAACATCCGATCCTGGCCGAGGATTACGCCGACCATCCGTCGATGCCGACGGTGCTGGACGCCATCCGCGGGGTGCGGGGCCCGGCGGTGCTGATCCAGGACTACTCGACAAGGAGCTGGTACGCGTACCCGACGGACAGGCCGTATGTGACCGTCGCGGCGGACAGCATGGGCGCGCTCGGCGTGCTGATCCCGCTCGATATGCGGCTGCGTGACGGTTACGGCCTCGCCAACCCGTTCGCCGCGCATTCGACGTCGTTCCCGAACGGCCGCCCCGGGCACCAGAAATGGCTGCCCCCGGTGTGGGAACTGGCGAACTCGGCGCGGCTGCCGATCCCCGAGGGCGGTCCGGTCCGTGCCGAGGACGTCGCCGCCGCGCGACTGGCGCTCAGCTGCCCGGAGCTCGTGGCGATCGACGCGTCGGTGCGGGATCCGCTGACGGCGGGACGGTTCGCGGACAACCTCATCGGGTCGTTCGCGCGGGGCTCCGTGCGGTTCCCCCGGGTGGCGTCGCCACCGGTCGTCTGCGGCCCCTGATCACGCGAGTTCGCCTTCCAATCACGTGAGTTGGCCGTCTGATCACGCGAGTTGGCCGTCTGATCACGCGAGATACCCTTTCGATCACGCGAGACCGCCGTACTAGCGTGGCAGCCATGGCTGATCTCCCCTTGGCTCTCGTCACCGGCGCCACCCGCGGTATCGGTGCCGCGGTCGCCCGCGCGCTCGCCCCGACCCACCGGCTACTGCTCGGCGGACGCGACGCCGACGCGCTCGGCGAACTCGCCGGAACGCTGCCCGGCGCGAGGCCGTGGCCGGTCGACCTGACCGACGCCGAGACGCTGGAAGCCGCGACCGCCGAATTCGGCGAGCTGGACGTGCTGGTGCACTCGGCCGGTGTCGCGCGGCTCGGCACGGTCGAAACCGCGACCGACGCCGACTGGCGGGCGAACTTCGAGGTCAATGTGCTCGGGGTGGTCACGCTGACCAGGCAGCTGCTGCCCGCGTTGCGCGCCGCGAAAGGGCACGTCGTCGTGATCAACTCAGGTGCCGGGCAGAACGCGCGGCCGGGCTGGGGTCCGTACGCCGCGAGCAAATTCGCCGTCCGGGCCTTCGCCGACTCGCTGCGGGAGGAGGAGTCCGTGCTTCGGGTGACATCGATCTACCCCGGCCGCACGGACACCGAGATGCAGCAGGCGATCGTCGCCGACGAAGGGCGCGACTACGAGCCGGAACGCTTCCTGCGCCCCGAATCCGTCGCGGCCGCCGTCGTCGCCGCGGTCTCCGCCACCGGCGACGCGCACCCGACCGAGGTGACCCTCCGGCCCCGAGGCCTGGTCTAGCCCCCCGCCCGCTTCGCCGCCCGCGTGTTCCCAATGTCGCATTCGAGACCCTCAGCGTCTCGAATGCGACATTGGGAACCCCGGACTCGGGTTCCACCGCCAGCCGCGAGTTGTCCACAGCCCCGCCCCGTTGTGGACAACCAGGCCCTGATCGGCACTTTTCCGCAGGCCCCAGCCCCAACCCCCGATAGACTGGCCTCGGGGCCGCCCCCTGGGACGGGTGGGGGGCTGCGTAGGTGAGTTAAGAGCGCAGCCGCGCCGAGGTTTCGGCGACTTCGGCCTGCACCTTCGCGCGGTCCACCCGCAGGGATTCGCCGTCGCCGACCACCTGCTCGCCCGCCACCCACACGTCGCGCACCCGGCGCGAGCCCGCGGCCCACACCAGGTTCGAGAGCAGCTGCTCGTCCGGGACGTCGATGCCCGCCGCGAAGGCCGGGTCGTCCAGGTCGACGTGCACCATGTCCGCCCACCGGCCGGTTTCCAGCGCGCCGATGTCGGCTCGGCCCAGCGCGTCCGCGCCGCCGCGGGTGCCGAGCAGGAACGCGTCGGCCGCGGTCAGCACGGTCGATTCCCCGGTCGCGAGCCGCGCGAACATCGCCGAGAGCTGCAGCTCCTCCCACAGGTCGATGTCGTCGTTCGACGCCGGGCCGTCCGTGCCCAGCCCGACGGCGACACCGGCCTTCCGAAGCTCCGTGACTCGCGCGATGCCCGAAGCGAGCTTCGCGTTCGAGCCAGGGCAGTGCGCCATGCCGACCCCGCGGGCGGCGAACAGCGCGATGTCCTCGTCGGACAGGTGGATGGCGTGCGCGGCCAGCGTGCGGCCGCGCAGCATCCCGACCTTCTCCAGTAGCGCGGGCACCGAGCCGTGCTCTTCGCGCTGCTTGACGTCTTCGAGCGCCGCCTCGGCCACGTGGATCTGCACCAGCGCGCCACGCTCGGCCGCCGATTCCGCGGTGGCGCGCAGTGCTTCGGCGTTCAGCATGTACGCCGAGTGCGGTCCGTAGCCGACCTCGATCCGCTCACCGGGGCCGAACCGGAGGCCGTCGGTGTCGATCCAGCGTTCGATGCCCTTGAGCATCGCGCGCCAGTCCATCCCCGGCAGTTCCATGATCGGCGGGCCCAGCAGTACGCGGCCACCGGTGGTGAGCACCGCGTCGGCGAGCTGTTCGCCTTCGAAGTACATCTCCGCGCTGGTCGTGACACCGTGCCGCAGCATCTCGACCGAGCCGAGCACCATGCCGGTGCGGATGTCGGCGGGCTTCAGCTTCGCCTCGGCAGGCCAGATGATCTCGGTCAGCCACCGCAGCAGCGGCAGGTCGCCGCCCATCCCGCGCAGCAGGGTCATCGGGCTGTGCGCGTGCGCGTTGACCAGACCGGGCAGGAGGATGCCGCACAACCGGGTCACGGGAGCGGACGTTTCCGGAGCCCCGGATGCGGGACCGACATGGGTGATACGCCCCGTCTCGTCCACATCGACCACAGCGTCACGCAGCAACGAGCAAGCGGGGTCGGCGGGGAGTACGACAGGAGCGTGGAAACGGCGTTGCATGAAAAGAGCTTACTTTCAGTCGACGACCCCGCTGCGCCACGCCCAGGCGGCGATCTCCACCCGGTTCCGCGCACCGACCTTCCCCTGCACAGAGGCCAGATGTGTCTTCACCGTCGACAGCGACAGGAACAGCTCGGCCCCGATCTCGGTGTTCGTCAGCCCCTTCGCGGCCGCCTTGACCACGTCCAGTTCTCGCGCGGTCAGCGGCTCCGAAGGCGGGCTGACGTCGCGTTTCACCGTCCCACCGTCGAAATGCTTCAGCAGCCGGACGGTGATCTGCGGCGAAACCAGCGCGTCACCGCGCGCGGCCGCTCGCACCGCCTCGATCAGCAGCGCGGGCCCGGCGTCCTTCAGGAGGAACCCGCTCGCGCCGTTCCGCAGCGCGGTGTGCACGTACTCGTCCAGATCGAACGTCGTGACCACCACCACCTTGAGCGGATCGGTGACGTCCGGGCCTGCCAGCTGCTTGGTGACTTCGAGCCCGTCGATCCCCGGCATGCGGATGTCCAGCAGGCAGACGTCCGGCCGCAGTTCACGCGCCTTCGCGACCGCCGAGACGCCGTCCGCCACGTCGGCGACGACCTCGATGTCGTCCTGCGCGTCCAGGATCATCCGGAAGCCGATCCGCACCATGTCCTGGTCGTCGGCGATCAGTACCCGGATCACTCTTCTCCTTCAAGTGGTAGCCACGCTTCGACGCGCCAGCCGCCGCCCGGCGCCCGTCCGGCGGAGAGCCGGCCGTGCAGCAGGGCGACGCGTTCGCGCATGCCGATCAGACCGTAGCCGCCCGACCCGCCTGCCGGACGGCCCTGTGGCTCGCGTCCGTCATCGGTCACCTGGAGGTGCAGTTCGTTCTCGACCACCTCGGCGATGACCAGCGCCTCCGTCGCGCCGGACGCGTGCTTGCCGACGTTCGTCAGCGACTCCTGCACCAGCCGCAACGCCGACCGCCCGACCTCGTGCGGCACGTTCGGCGGCAGTTCGAGCTTCATCGACGTCTCCACGCCGTGGTTCGACCGCTCGATCAAGGTCCGCAGGTCGGCGGCCAGATCGGTGGTGGCCTGTTCGCTGAACTCGCTGCTCCCGGCCGGGGCGTCGCCGCGCATGCTCCGCACGAGCCGCCGCATCGCCGCGAGCGCCTCCACCCCGGCGTCCTCGATCCGGCCCATCGCCTCGACCGCGACCTGTGGGTTCTTCTCACCCATCATCTTCGCCGCCTGCGCCTGCACGACGATCCCGGTGACGTGGTGCGCGACGACGTCGTGCAGTTCGCGCGCGAGCGCCATCCGCTCCGATGTCTGCGCGTCGCTGATCGCCGACTGGATGACCTGCGTGCGCTCCGAGTCCCGCGAACGCAGCGCCAGGCCGACCGCCACCGCGATGCCGAGCAGCAGTAACGCCACGACCCCGTACCCGGCGATGTCGTCGGGATCCGTCATCAGCCTGGAACTCGGCCGTTTGGTGTTGAGGATCGAGGAAACCGCGACGACCCCGGTCAGCACCGCGAGCCGTGGCATGGCCTTGGCGAGCCCGGCCGCGCGGACCAGCGAGACGACCACTCCCATCCCCGCGACGATCTGTGTCCCCGGCACGCCGCCGGGCAGCGGGAAGTCGTAGCCGAGCCGGAGGAACGGGGTGACCAGCGTGGAAAGCAGCATGACGGCGGCGAGCGCGACTATCGCGTCGGCCGGTCGCCGTGGCGCGGCGACCGCGATGATCCCGGCGATGATCGAGCAGACCAGGATGGGCAGGCCGCGCGCCCCGGTGGCGTAGGTGAAGCCGAATTCCAGGAGCAGCGCGATGCTCAGCATGCCGATGAGCGGCCACTGGCCCAGCACCAGCTTGTTGACCTTCTGCAGCTTCTCGTAGCTTCTGGGGGTGGCCGTGCGGTCGCGCCCCGGAATCGCGAAGACCAGCGTTCCGCCGAGCAGGATCCCGCCGAACAACATCGCCTGCGCCATGGTGCCGTTGGAACCGCCACCGTAGTAGTAGCGGCCGGACACCGCGGTCAGGGTCGCCAGCACCAGCCCGCTGATCACGGCGAACGCGACACCTGGCCGCGTCCGGCGCGCCGCGTAGAACAGCACCTCGACCCCGGCCACCACCTCGGTGATGGACAGGTGGGCGAGCACGCTCGAGTAGGTCGGGATGTCGAAATACCGGACGACCAGCGTGTAGGCCACCAGCACGACCGAAGCCGCGACGGCGGCGACGGCGGCCCGTCTCTGTGCCCAAAGCGCGCAGAACACCATCCCGAAGATGCCGGGGAACAGCAGCAGGTCGATGCCGCGGGGGCCGGTGTTGTCGAGTGCGGCGTCGGTGATGAAGAACAGGTCGAACGCGAGCGCGGCCAGCAGTACGACGGTGGGCATGCCGAGGCGGCGCACGAGCGAACTCGCGCGGGCATAGAACTTGTTCTGGGATGGACCTGCTGTCACACCGTGACGGTAGAGGATTCGCCGCCGTCCGCACCTTGGCCGACCGGTCCGACCTGGGTCGGCCGATCGGCCGATGCGCGCATGATCAGCACTGGCCGTCTGCCCGAAGTGGACACAGGCCCTTCGAAGCGAAGCTCTTCCCCGAAGCAGAACACAAGGTTACTGACTAGGGAGATCACGGTGGAAGATCCACAGTGGACAGGGCAGCCGGTGCTTTCGGGCCGCGGGCTGGTGAAGCGGTACGGCACGCAGTACGCGCTGGCCGGGATCGACATCGACATCCAGGCGGGTGACGCGGTCGCCATCGTCGGGCCGTCCGGCTCGGGCAAGACCTCCCTGCTGCACGTGCTCGCCGGGATTCTCCGCGCCGACTCCGGACAGATCTTCCTCGCCGGGCAGCGCGTCGACCAGCTTAACGAGCGCAAGCGCAGCGAATTGCGGCGTACCGAGTTCGGCTTCGTGTTCCAGTCCGGGATGCTCGTCGCCGAATTGAGCGCCGAGGAGAACGTCGCGTTGCCGTCGCTGCTGAGTGGCAAGGGCCGCAAGGAATCCATCGAGGCCGGCCGCGAATGGCTGGCGAAACTCGGTCTCGCGGGCAAGGAGAAGCGCCGCCCCGGTGAGCTTTCCGGCGGTGAGGCGCAGCGCGTCGCGATCGCGCGGGCGCTGACACACCGGCCGAAGGTGATCTTCGCCGACGAGCCGACCGGCGCGCTCGACACCCGCACCGGCCGCGCCACCATGGACGCCCTGCTCGCGGCCGCCGCCGAAAGCGGCGCCGCGGTGATCGTGGTGACCCACGACCGCGAACTCGCCGAAGCCATGCCGCGCACCGTCTCCATCCGCGACGGCCTGATCGCGACGAGGCTGGCCGCCTGATGAACAGTTTCCAGCTGGCCATGCGGGTGCTCCGGGTCGACCGCCGGACCCGCACGTCGGCCATCCTCACCGCGGTCGGGGTCGCCGTCGCGACCAGTCTGGTGCTCCTGCTGGCTTCCCTCCCGGGTGCCACGCAGGCCCGCTCACAGCGGGCGATCTGGCAGGACATCCACAGCTATTACTCCACTTCGGGGGAGGCCCAGCGTCCGGCGCCGCTGCTGATGGCGGCGAACAAGGACTACTCCGGTGACCGCGAGATCATCCGCGTCGACATCGCACAGACCGGCACTTCGCCGATGCTGAGCCTGCCGCCGGGCATCCCGAAGCTGCCGGGCCCCGGCGAGTCGATCGTTTCGCCCGAGCTCGGGAAACTGATCCAGTCGACGCCGCAGGCCCAGCTCGGGGACCGGTTCGGCAAACTCGTCGACTCGCTCGGCCCGGACTCGCTGATGTATCCGGAGCAGCTGGTCGCCGTCGTCGGCCACACCCCGGAGTCGATGCCGCAGTCGGCGCAGGCCGCGGACGGCTTTCCCAACAAGGAGGCCAAACCCGACCCGATGCTCGAACTGCTCGCGTGGGTCGGTGTCATCGTCCTGCTCGTGCCGAGCCTCGTGCTCGTCGCGTCTTCGGCCCGGCTCACCGCCGCCCGGCGTGAGCTGCGGATGGCGGCGCTGCGGCTGGCGGGCGCGACCCCGGGGCAGGTGACGAAGATCGTCGCCGCCGAGACCGCGTTGTCCGCGGTCGTCGGCGCCCTGCTCGGCATCCTCGTGGCACCGGCGCTACAGGGCCTCTCGACGTTCGTCCCCTGGGCGGGCGGAACCTGGCTCGCGTCGGACTTCAGCCTTTCGCTCGGCTCGACCATCGCGGTCGCCGTGGCGATCCCGCTGCTGGTCGTGTTCGCCGGGGTCCTCGGCATCCGCCGCGTGCTGAAGACGCCGCTGTTCGCGGCCTCGGCGCACGCTCGCAAGCCGCTGCACTGGTGGCGTCTGCTCGCGGTCCCCGTGTCCGGTGCCTTCTTCCTCTTCGCGGTCAGCCAGGACAACGCCAGCTTGCCGATGGTGATGTTCGGCCTGTTCCTGCTGGTCGCGTCGGCCGCGATCATCGGACCGTGGGTCACCTCGGCGGTGGGCGGCACGTTCGTCCGCGTCTGGCGCAAACCGGCGTCGCTGCTGGCCGGGCGCAGGCTCCGTGACGATCCGAAGAGCGCCTACCGGGCCACGGCGGGTGTCGTGCTCGCGGTGTTCACCGGCTCGATGGCGCTCACCCTGCTGCCCTCGTTCGAGTCGATGGCGGGCGGCGGGCGGACCTTCAAGGACAACGTCCTCTACGCCGACGCCGACGCGACCCACTCGCAGCAGATCGTGGAGGGCACCAACGCCTCCCTCGCCCGCAACGGGATCACCGACAAGGCGATCGCGGTCGGCCAGGTCTACCTGACCACCGGCGAGGTGGGAACCCGCTCCCAGACGGTGAACCGCGCCTTCGTGATGACCTGCGAAGACGCCACGAAGCTGCTTCGGGTGAACATCGGCGGCTCCTGCCGTCCTGGTCCCGCGATCTACAGCAGCAACAAGATCGACCCGGCGTCGTACCGCGTGACGGCGGACTACGACAAGGCCGGTACTCAGCTCGGGAACGTCCCGGCGCACACGTTCCCCAAGTCCGATGAGGACACCTACGGCACGATCGTCATCGACCCGGCCCTGCTGCCCGCGGACGTCAAGCCGCAGTACCTCGACGTGGTCGTGCCGACGACCCCGGCGAACGGCGAGATCGTGCGGACCGCGCTGGTCGGGGCGGCTCCTGGCCAGGAGGTCGGCAGCCGTGGCCTGCACCTGGTCGGCCAGCAGCAGGAACTCGCCGACCTGCGCCGGGTCACCGTGATCGGCCTGATCGCCGCCGGGGTGCTCGCCGGGTGCAGTGCGGCCGTCGCGACCGCCGGCTCGGTGATGGACCGCCGTCGCACCTTCGGGGCACTCATCGCGGCCGGGACCCCGGTCCGGGTGCTGGCGAGGGCGCTGCGGATGGAGGCGGCCCTGCCCGCGATGGTGGCCACCATCGGCGCGGGTGTGGTCGGGATCGGAGTCGGCGTGGGGCTCTACAGCATGGTCGAGAAGGACCCGGTCGTGCTGAGCCCGTGGCTGCTGGCGCCCGTGGTGCTGGGAATCGGGGTGGCGTTGCTCGGGGCATCCGTCTCGACCCCGGCGCTCAAACGGGTGCAGTCGGAGCCGCTCGCCGACGAGTGAAAAGTTCGCCCGAATGGCGTCATGGCGCCTGGGCGGGCAGGTCTCGTGGGTGGAGTCGGTGGTTCCACCCACGAGCCGGGTGACCCGGTCGTCCCTCTGTCGGGGGAGGGACGAGCGGGTACCGGGGACGCGCAGGGGGCGTCCCGTGGGCACGGGGGTGTGCGAAAGGGCCGGTCAGGACGGGGGACGTCCTGACCGGCCCTTTCAGGCGTTCTGTCGAGAGGCAAGTCAGATGTGGCCTTCGAACCCTAGACCCGTTCGAAGATCAAGTCGTGCGAGATCCGCCCTTCGACGTCGGCCCGGTTCTCGAACTTGGTGATCGGCCGCCACTCCGGGCGCGGGGCCCAGCCGCCGGGCTCGCCGGCGTGGCGGTTGCGCAGGAGTGGCTCGGCCGAGCAGACCTCCATCATCTGCTCCGCGTAGTTCTCCCAGTCGGTCGCCATGTGGAACGTGCCGCCCGGTTCGAGCCGCGAGGCCACCAGCGAGACGAACTCCGGTTGCACGATCCGCCGCTTGTGGTGCCGCTTCTTCGGCCACGGGTCCGGGAAGAACAGCCGGACCCCGGACAGCGTGCCCGGCTCGACGTGCTCGGTCAGCAGGATGACGGCGTCGCCGTGCATCAGCCGCAGGTTCTTCACCCCGAGCTTCTCGGCGCGCAACATCAGCTGGCCGAGCCCGGGGTCGTAGACCTCGACCGCGACGTAGTTGAGTTCCGGCGCGGCCGCGGCGAGCTGGGATGTGGTCTCGCCCATCCCCGAGCCGATCTCCACCATGACCGGGGCCTGCCTGCCGAACCAGTCGTCGAAGTCCACCGGGCCTTCGGGCAGCTCGCCGACCGTGCGGCCGAGCGACGGCCACAGCTCGTCCCACGCTCGCTGCTGCCCGACGGTCATCCGGCCGCCGCGTTTGACATAACTGACCACGCTGCGCATCCGTGGCTGGTCCTCGTTTTCCACCCACCCATTAAACGTGGGGTTACCGGACCGCTTCGAACTCCCCCAGCCGCGAGCGCAGGCCCGCGAATCCGGCGACCGCGATCGGCGGCGGCGTCGTGCTGGAGTGGGCGGGGAGAACGTCGATCCAGCCGTCGTGGCGGCTGGTGTTCAGCACCGTGGTCGGGATCGAATGCCCGGACGCACCGCGTTCGGAAGGGATGAACTCCCAGTAGCCGGATTCCCCGTCCGCGGCCCATGGGACGAATTCCCAACCGGGACGCCTGCCGAGCAGGCCCGCGATGCGATCCTCGATGCGGAAACCGAGTTCCCGCGATTCGAGTCTGCCTTCCACGACGGCGCGAAGCCACCACGGTGCGGGGATTTCCCCGTGCATTCCGCTGGACGCGCGGTACAGCGCGACAACGAGATCTTCGGGCGCGCGGTGCACCCAGGCGCGGCGAATATCGGATGGCCGGGTCGCGGACGCCACCGTGCGGGGCAGTTCGATCGCCTGTGACCATTCGAGGTCGAGCATGGGCTCGAGCCGCGGCTGCGTACTTTCCGTGCGGGCTTTCGGGATCATGCGTTCTACTCCCTGACCGGAATCCACCGTCAAGGATCACCTCCGGGGCCGAAGAGCCGAAATAGGCTCATCCCGAGCATCGCCCGGTCGGGAACAGTATGTCCGCTTCCTGTGAGAGAAGCCACAGCCTCTTAACGTGGACTTAACTCCTTTGGTGGCGGTAAAAGCTCACGCGTCCCGGCGGTGGGTGATCATCAGTCCAGCCGTATAGACAATCACACAGATACCAGCGAAATAAGCCAAATAGCCCCACGGCCCCATCGGCGGCTGGAGTTTCAGCATCGAAACCGTCAGATCCGGGCCGGAAAATTGATTCGCCGCGAAGAACGGCATCCACTGGTAGATGTCGTCGCCCACACGTGGAATCAGCACGATGAGGCCCTCGAGTAGCTGGGTCCAGGCCAACGCGAAACCGAGTGCGAACGCGGGGTTGCGGAACAGCAGTCCGAGGCCGACGCCGAGCAGCCCGGTCAGGAGGAAGGTCAGGCCCTGGCCCGCCACCGCGCGCCAGTCGGCTCCCGAAGCCAGCCCCAGGTCGGCGGCCGGTTTGATCAGATAGGCGACCGCCCACGAGCCGAAGCCCACCAGCAGTCCGATCAGTCCCGAAAACACCCCGACGACGGCGCCCTTCGCCAGCAACGCCGGCACCCGCGAGGGCACTGCCTGGAAGGTGAGCTTCATCGTGCCCCAGCTGAACTCCGTCGCCGCCGCGAGGATGGCGAGGACGAGCACCACGGTGCGGCCGAGCGCGCTGGCGACCTGGGTCGAGTTGACGCCTGTCTGGCCCTCGATCGGCACGAAGCCGAAGAACAACGCGGTGTAGGCGAGCGCCACCACGACCGCGATGCCCGCGCACCACCAGGGCGCGCGTGTGCTCAGCAGCTTGATCCGCTCGGCGCGGAGCATGTTCACCGCGGTCATCGGACGACCTCCGCTACCTGGCCGGTGCCGTATTCGACGGCTCCGGCGGTCAACTGCATGTAGGCCTGTTCGAGCGAGCCGGTGAGCGGCTTCAGCTCGTGGAGGGTCGCGCCCGCGGCGAACGCGAGTTCGCCGATGTCGTCGCTGTCCATTTCGGACACGACGAGCGCGCCGTCGTCCTCGTGGAATTCGGCGCCCTTCTCGGTCAGCGCCGTCCGCAGTTCGGGCAACTGCGGGCTGCGGACCCGCACGCCGAGGCCCTTCGCCCGGCCGATGAAGTCCTCCATCGTGCCCTGATAGATCAGCTTCCCCCGGCCGATCACGACGAGGTCCTGCGCGGTCTGCGCCATCTCCGGCAGCAGGTGGCTGGACACGAACACGGTGCGGCCCTCGGCGGCGAGCGCGTGCATCAGCTTCCGGATCCACACGATCCCCTCGGGATCGAGCCCGTTGACCGGTTCGTCGAACAGCAGCACCCGGGGGTCGCCCAGCAACGCCGTGGCGATGCCGAGGCGCTGCGACATCCCGAGCGAGAACTGCCCGGCCCGTTTGCGGGCGACCGATTCCAGCCCGACCAGCCGGAGCACCTCGTCGACTCGCTTGTCGGGAAGCCCGTTGGTCGCGGCGATCCAGCGGAGATGCTCGCGGGCGGTGCGGCCGGGGTGGCGCCAGGTGGCGTCCATCATGCCGCCGACCGTCCGAAGTGGATCACGCAGTTCGCGGTAGGACCTGCCGTCGATCGTCACCGAGCCCGCCGTGGGGTTGTCGAGCCCGAGCATCATCCGCATGGTGGTGGACTTGCCCGCGCCGTTGGGACCGAGGAACCCGGTCACCCGGCCCGCCTGTGCGGTGAAGGAAAGATCGTCGACGGCGAGCTTGTCGGCGTAGCGTTTCGTGAGTCCGGCGGCCTCGATCATCAGGCCTCCCTCCCGCCAGTGGATTCCGACGTTACGCGGGAAAGGACCGGGCTGCCCCCCGATAGGCGGCCCGGTCCTTGTTTCCCCTTAAGCGTCGCGCTTGTTCGCGACGACCAGCGAGATGACCAGCAGCACCAGCGCGAAGCCGGCGAAGTAGGCCAGCGATCCGGCCTGGCTCAACGGTGCTTCCGCCCTGGCGGGGCCCGAACCGGTGAGGAACCTGTCGGCGACACGGAACGGCATCCACTCGTAGATGTCATTGCCGATCTTCGGGATGAGCCGGACCAGGTTCTCCACCGCGAGGGCGTAGATCAGCACGAGTGAGATGGCGCCGGCGCTGTGCCGGATCAGGATGCCGACGGCGATCGCGATCACCGAGGCGAGTGCGAACACCACGCCCACCCCGGCGACACTGGTCCACTCCGCGGCGGTGTTCAGTGCGAGGTCTTCCGGCCGCATGACCGAGGCGAGGCCCCAGGCGCCGAACGCGGCGATCTCGCCGACCACGAGCGACAGGATCGCGACGACGCCGGTCTTGGCCAGCAGCGCCGCGGTGCGGTTCGGCACGGCCTGGAAGGTGGTCCGGATGGTGCTGAAGCGGTATTCGGTGGTCACCGAAAGCGCGGCGAGCACCATGATCACGGCCATGCCGAAGCCGTAGCCGAACTGGGTCAGGCTGACGTCGGTGAGTCCTCCGGCGGGTGCGGCGGCGGAGACGATGGCGGCGAAACCGATCACGACCGCCAGTGCGGCCAGCGCGCACCACCAGGGTGAGCGTGTGGTGAACAGCTTGATGCGTTCCACGGCGAGCAGAGTCATGGCTTTTCTTTCCTCAAAAGAGTGAGCGGCTACTGGGCGGCGACCACTTCGGCGGCTTCGGCTTCGAGACCGGTGTGGTACTCGACCGAATCGCCGGTGATCTGCATGAAGGCCTGCTCCAGGGAGCCGGTCTGCGGGCTGAGCTCGTGCAGCACGATCTGGTTGGCCGCGGCGATCTCGCCGATCTTGTCACTGTCCATTCCGGACACGACGAGGGCGTTGTCGACGGCGGTGACCTGCGCGCTCGCCTGGGTCAGCGCGGAGCCCAGCGCGGGCAGCTGCGGCGACCGGACCTTGACCGTGTTCTCGGCGGCACGGGAAATGAAGTCCGCGGTGGAGGACTGGGAGATCAGCTGTCCCTTGCCGATCACCACCAGTTGGCTCGCGGTCAGCGCCATCTCCGAAAGCAGGTGCGAGGAAACGAGTACGGTACGGCCTTCGTCGGCCAGCCGGTGCATGAACTTCCGGATCCAGAGGATGCCCTCGGGGTCGAGGCCGTTGACCGGCTCGTCGAAGAGGAGGACCTCCGGGTCGCCGAGCAGTGCCGCCGCGATCCCCAGTCGCTGCGACATACCGAGCGAGAAGCCACCGGCGCGCTTTCCGGCGACGCTGGTGAGCCCGACGGTTTCGAGTACCTCGTCGACCCTGGCCGCCGGGATCTTGTTCGACCTCGCCATCCACTGCAGATGCGCCCGCGCCGACCGGTTGGGGTGCACCCACTTGGCGTCCAGCAGGGCGCCGACCGTCCGCAGCGGATCCTTCAGCTCGCGGTAGAGCTTGCCGCCGATGCGCACCGAACCCGCGGTCGGGTTGTCCAGGCCGAGGATCATCCGCATGGTCGTCGACTTGCCCGCCCCGTTGGGGCCGAGGAATCCGGTGACCTCTCCACCCGCGACGGAGAAGGAAAGGTTGTTCACCGCCAGTGTCTTGCCGTACCGCTTGGTGAGGCCCACTGCCTCGATCATGTCTGCTCCCCTCGGCGACTGCGAAACAATCGTCGTCCATGTGGGTGGCCGAGCGCGTCATCCTGAGGTGCCAACCTGATACCCGACCTGAGAGGTAGCTTGCCGTCTCCCGACGGCGTACGCGATCGGTGATGCCCCCTGAGACCGACCCTGAATCGCCAGGGTTAATGAACCGTGGTTCAATAACTGCATGGCGAGGCCGCGCACCATCACCGACGAACGACTGCTGAAGGCGGCGGAGACCGTGATCGGCATGGTCGGACCGGGTTTCACGCTGGCACAGGTGGCGGCGGAGGCCGGGGTCGCGGTCGGCACCCTCGCTCAACGGTTCGGTTCCAAAAACGGCCTGTTGCAGGCGTTGAGCCGGTTGAACACGCGGACCGTCGTCGAGCGGATGCGGGAATGCGGCGAGCTGGCCGATCCCGTGGAGGGCCTGCGGGCCGCGATCGTCGTGGTCTACGAGGGCCTGGGGTCGGCGGAAACGGCGGCGAACCATCTCGGGCAGCTGGGGGTGGACATCGGCGATCCGGAACTCCGCGCCCTGCTGGGCGCGCATTTCGCCGCGGTGGAAGCGGAATTGCGGCGGTTGACGCGGGTCGCGGTGCGTGACCTGCCGGGTGCGCCGGGTGTCGTCCGTGCGGCGCGGGTGCTGCTGGGGGTGGCGAACGGGGCCGCGCTGGACTGGTCTATCCGGCCGAAGGGCCGGTTCCTCGATCGGGTGGGGCAAGACGTGGACGCGGTGCTGACCGCATGGAAAGGAGTGTCCTGAATGGACAAGAGAGTGGCCGTGGTCGCGGGGGCGACGCGGGGATGCGGCCGGGCGATCGCGGTGGAACTGGGCAGGCTCGGCTGGACGGTGTTCGTCACCGGCCGCACGACGCGGGAGCACCGGTCACCGATGAAACGGTCGGAGACGATCGAGGACACTGCGGAACTCGTCGACGCGGCGGGCGGCCGGGGTATCGCCGTCCGTACCGACTTCACCGTGGTGTCCGATGTGGACGCGCTGAAGGCGCGGATAGAGTCCGAAGTGGACGGGCGGATCGACGTCCTCGTCGACGACGTCTGGGGCGGTGACCCGTTCGCGGACTTCGAACGGGCGTACTGGGATTCGAGCCTCGACGACGCGCTCACGCTGGTGCACAACGCGATCGACACGCATCTGATCGCGCTGCACCGTCTTCTCCCGCTGGTCGTGAAGTCCGAGGGCGGCCTCGTCATCGAGGTCACCGACGGCGACCACGACGAGTACGTCGGCGCGGGGATCCCGTACTTCCTCGCGAAGTCCGGCATCCGCGCGATCGGCAGGGCGCTGGGAGCGGAACTGAAGAAGTACGGCTGCGTCGGCATGACCGTCACGCCGGGCTTCCTGAGGTCGGAGTCGATGCTCGACCACTTCGGCGTCACCGAGGAGACGTGGCGGGACGCGGTGGGCAAGACCGCGCCGGTCGACTTCGCCATCTCGGAGACCCCGGCGCTGCTCGGACGGGGCGTCGCGAAACTGGCGACCGATCCGGAGGTCGCGCGGTTCGCGGGCAAAACGCTGGCGTCGTGGACGCTGATGAACGAATACGGCCTGACCGACGTCGACGGCTCGCGTCCCGACTTCGGCAAGTGGATGGCCGAAGTCAGGGACGCGGGCAGGGATCCGGAGACGGCGGATCACGCCCTGTACCGCTGAGTTCGTGCTGGCCGGGAGCTACTTCTTCCCGGCCAGCACGTCCAGGTAGTGCTGGTTGAACATCACGCCGAGGACGTTGCCGAACGGGTCGACGACCGCCGCGGTCACGAAACCGGGTCCGCGCTCGATCACCGGCTCGTACTCCTTCGCGCCCTTTTCGAGCAGCTTCGCGAAAGCGTCTTCGACGTTGTCGACGGCCCAGTTCGCGATCGCTCCACCGGGGCCGGGCTGGGCGAGCGCGGGCCGGTAGTCGCCGCGGAGCAGCCCGAACTCGTGCTGGTAGTCGCCGATCCGGAACTCCGCGTACGACGGCTTCTCGTCATGGCCGTCGCGGACGAAGTACGGCTCGATCCCGAAGAGGTCGGAGTACCACTCGATCGCGGCGGTCATGTCGTCGGCGTAGAACGTGGTGGTGGTGAGTCCTCGCAGCATTTCCTTCTCCTCCGGTAGTGGCTCTGGAGACAAGGATCCACCGCAAAGTGCTCACCGAATGACCACTTTTCTCGACGAGTTCTCAGGTGACGCCGGGCCGCGCCAGACCGGTCTCGTAGGCGAGCACCACGGCCTGCACCCTGTCCCGCAGATCCAGCTTGGAGAGGATCCGCCCGACGTGCGTCTTCACCGTCGCTTCGGACAGGAACAGCGTCTCGGCGATCTCCAGGTTCGAAAGGCCCTTCGCGATCAGCACGAGCACCTCCCGCTCCCGTTCGGTGAGGACGTCGAGTTCGGCCGCGTCCCGCATCGGCTTCCCGCCGCCGCCGACGAACCGGTCGAGCAACCGCCGCGTCACCGACGGCGAGACCACGGCGTCGCCGGAAGCGACCGCCCGCAGCGCCGACACCAGGTGATCCGGCTGGGTGTCCTTCAACAGGAACCCGCTCGCCCCGCCCTGCAACGCCGAATAGACGTACTCGTCCAGATCGAACGTCGTCATCACGAGCACCCGCGCCGTCCCGGCCTCGACGATCCGTTTCGTCGCCTCGACCCCGTCCAGCACCGGCATCCGGACGTCCATCAGCACGACGTCCGGCCGCAGCTCCTCGGCGAGGCGGATGGCCTGCGCGCCGTCACCGGCCTCGCCGACGACATCGATGTCGGCCTGCGCGCCCAGCACCATCCGGAACCCGACACGCATCAATTCCTGGTCGTCGACGACCACCACTCGGATCACGTCGCCAACCTAACCGGGAGCCTCGCGTGCACTTGCCACCCTCCACCTGGAGCGGGGCCGACCTCCAGCGTGCCGCCGAAGACGTTCGCCCGTTCCCTCATGCCGATCAAACCGTTCCCGCCGGGGACCGCGAGCCGTCGTGGCCCGGTGGGCGCTCCGTGCGGAGCGGCCTTCGTCGCGGCAGGCACGAGCTGTTTGGCGTTGCCGGCGCCGTCGTCGGTGACCCGGACGTCGATCACGTCCGCCTCCCGGCGCACCAGTACCTCCGCCTGCGCGCCGTGCCCGGCGTGCTTGAGCGTGTTCGTCAGTGACTCCTGGACGATCCGGTACACGCCGAGCGAGACACCGGCGGGCAGCCCGTCGAGCGCGTCCACGCCGATCGCCAGCGTCACCGGCACCCCGGCCAGCCGGATGCGATCCGCGAGATCGGTCAGCGCGCTGGCGTCCGGCTGCGGTACGCGAGGCTCCTCGTCACCGTCGCTGCGGAGCACGTCCAGCAGCCGTCGCAGCTCGGCGAGCGCGCCGCGGCCGGTCTCCGAGATCGTCTGCAAGGCCCGTTTCGCCATCTCGGGATTCCCGTCGACCGCGTACGAGGCGCCATCGGCCTGCACGACCATCACGCTCACCGCGTGCGCGACGACGTCGTGCAGCTCACGGGCGATCCGTCCGCGTTCCTCACCGACGGCGATCCTGGTCGCCTGGTCCCGTTCGGTCTCCAGTAGATGCAACCTGGCCTCCACCTCCTCGTGATAGGCACGTCTCGCGCCGGCGAACTCGCCGAGCGTCCAGCACAGTGCCGCGGCGAAGACGCCGATGATGGCCAGCACCAAGACGTCCTCCGGCGGATCCACCCGCAGTTGGATCCCCGAGATGACGAGCGTCGCCAGCAGGTACAGCAGCCCTTGTCTGCGCCCGACGTAGACCAGCACCGAGTAGATGCTGATCATCAACGCCAGCGCGCTGGCCACGCCCAGTTCCAGCGCGCCGTGCGGGATACCGACCAGCAGCACCGCGTACGCCGACCACAGCGTCGCCTTCCGGCGGAAGATCAGCGGAAGGACCATCGCGATGTCCAGCGGCACCGCCACATACCAGGGTGGCATCGGGACTTCCGGCGTCTCGGCCGCCGCGACGTAGAACAGCAGGTCGGTCAGCAACAGGACGACGGCGATGAAACTGTCACCCGCCATGGGGTGGGCACGCATCCAGAGGCTCAACCGTCGCACCTGGTAACACTATGTCGGCCCGGGCCGCTCGCGCGTCAGTCGCCGGTACCACCTTCGGTGCGACCCGAGGATGAGCGGCATGGCACGATTCGACTCGGCAGGCTCGACGACTGGGAGGGGCAGGCGCCGTGACGTCACCGACGGAGCAGGGGCGGCTCGCCGGTCCGCTGTCGATGTCGGTGGCGAACCTCTGCCATCGCCTGCAGCCGCAGGTGTCCGCGCGGACCGCCGCCGGATTCGCCGAAGTGCTGCGCAGGCTGGGCGGTCCGCTGCAGGTCGCCGTCGCGGGGCGGATCAAATCCGGTAAGTCCACGCTGGTCAACGCCCTGATCGGGCGCCGGGTCGCGCCGACCGACGTCGGCGAGTGCACCCGGCTGGTGACCCGGTTCCAATACGGCACTGTCGACCGCGTGGAGATCGTCTTCAACGACGGCCGCAAGCAGGTGCTGCCGTTCGCCGCCGACGGGATGATCCCGGCGGAGCTCGGCATCGAAATCGAGAAGGTCTCGCATATCGAGGCGTACCTCACCAACGCGGTCCTGCAGGGGATGACCGTCATCGACACCCCCGGCCTCGGTTCGCTCGACGCCGCGTCGGTGTCGCGGACCGAGCAGCTGCTGGGCGCGGCGAAGCATCGCAAGGCCGACGACGATGACGACGAAGAGGGCTCCGACGAGCTGGATGACACTTCGCGCAACGCTGTCGCGGGTGCCGAGGCCGTGCTCTACGTGGTCACGCAGGGCGTGCGCGCGGACGACCAGCAGGCGCTCGCCGCGTTCACCGCGGCGACCGCGAGCCGCGAGGCCGGCCCGGTCAACGCGATCGCGGTGCTCAACAAGGCGGACACCATCGCGCCGGAGTCGGTCGAAGGCTCGGGCGGCGACGTGTGGAAGGCCGCGACGCTGCTTTCGGAGAAGCAGGCCGCGACGCTGAAACCCCGCGTCGCGGACGTGCTGCCGGTGATCGGGCTGATCGCGGAATCGGCGGAGTCCGGCGGGTTCACCTCCGGCGACGCCGAGGCGCTGCGCCAGCTGGCCGAGATGGACGACGACATCCTCGAGACCATGCTGATCTCGGCGGACATCTTCACCAGCTGGGAATGCGACGTCGCGGCGGGTACCCGGCTGCGGCTGCTGGAGAAACTGGACCTGTTCGGCGTCCGGTATGCCGTCGAGGCGATCCGCAAGGAACCCGAGATCACCGCGGGCTCACTGCGTCGGAAGCTCATCGACGCCTCGGGGCTCGAAGCCGTCCGACAGCGCCTGAGCATCGTCTTCGCCGCCCGCGCCGACGGCATCAAGGCGGCCGCCGCACTGGCTTCGGTCACCGCGCTCGCCCACGCCTCGGGCGACCCGGCCGAACGGCAGCGGGTCCACGACGCGATCGAGGTCCTGCTCGCCAAGCCCGAGGCGCACCAGCTCCGGCTGCTCGAAGCGCTCACGCTGGTGGCGTCCGGAGCGGTCGACATGCCAGAGGACCTGTCGGAGGAGGTCCTGCGGGTCGGGAGCAACGCCGACATCGGAGCCCAGCTCGGCAAGCCGGGCGCACCCCGAGCCGAACTCGCGGCGCACGCCCTGGAACGCGCAGGCTGGTGGCGCTCCTTCGCGTCCTTCGGCGCGACGCCCGCCCAAAGCCGCGTCGCGCACGTCGTGCACCGGGCGTACTTCCTCATCTGGCAACAAATCCGCGACTGACCCCTCGCCTTCCCCCGCATTCTAGGGTCCCGGCGAAGTCGCATAACTGCTGGTCGGCTCCATTACTAGAGCGGGTCAAGGCGAACGTGTCGTGGCGTACCCGGCGGGAGCGGATTCACGCAAAAGGGGCCTCACCTGGCTCCCGACTGTCCATAAGGGACACTTCTCGGGACAAGTGTGCCCGATTTGGTCGAGTTGTGGGGTTTGGCGAGGGGGTCGTGAGTGATGTGGGTCGTTCTAACCCTCATTAACACTCACGACCCCGCGCGGAAACGTATTTAGCGGCATCAATCGGACAGTCGATCGGCTGGCGGTGTCCCTTGTGGACACTGAAGTCCCGCTGGTGTCCAGAATCAGGCCTGCCCTACCCCGGCTCGATCAAGCTCCGCCGCTGGTGCGCGCGGCCCGTGACAGTGCAGGCATAGCCGCCTGACCTGCAAGATCGCGACTTTGCCGAGACCTTCCCCCGCATTCAGAGGACCAAACGCGGCCCGGTTTGATAAACCGAGTGCTCGGTCTAATAATAGAGCCCATGGAAACGATCGTCGACGAACCCCAGTGGCTGCGCGCGGGCTCCTGGCTCGGCTGCCCACTGGCGGGCGCCGCCATCGGCTGGTTCCTCCAGTCGATCTCGGGCTGGGTGGTCTCCCTGAGCTGGGTCCCGTTCAAGGGCCCGTTCCAGCTCGTCTCGGACATCCCCCACCCGTGGGGTGCGGTCGCCGGGATCGGCGCGGGCCTGGTCCTCGGCCTGCTGTTCGCCGCGGTCTGGGCGCACGAGCGGCTCATCGTCAAGGTGACGCCGACGCGCATCACGCTGACCACAAAGGGCCGCAGCCGCGCCTATGAGGCCGAGCTCGAAGCCGTCTTCCTCGACGGCAAGGAACTCGTCCTGCTCGCCGCCGACGGCCGGGAACTGGTCCGCGAGAAGGCCGACGTCGATCGCCAAGCCGTCGCCAAGGCCTTCCTCGAGTACGGCTATCCGTGGCTGGACGAGCCACCGGCGGTGAAATGAGGACGGTCGACCCGGTCAAGCACGAGGCGAAGCGCCGCGCGATCCTCGACGCCGCCACGGTGTGCTTCGCGGAGAAGGGCTTCGCGAAGACCACGACGGCGGAGATCTGCCGCGCCGCCGGGATCAGCACCGGCAGCCTTTTCCACTACTTCCCGAACAAGCGCGCGGTCTTCGTCGGCATCTTCGAGCAGGACGCCGACGAGACCACGGCCCTGCTCGCGGCGGCGAGGGAACTCGAGGATCCCTGGGAATCGATCCTCCACGTCATGGTGCACGTCTGCGAGCAGCTCCTGCACCCCGTCGTGGCCAAGCTCGTCCTGGAAGTCGCCGCGCAGTGCGCCCGCGACGCCGAACTGGCCGAGCTGATCCAGGGCAACGACCGGTTCCTGCGTGATGGCCTCCTCGACCTCGTGGAGCGGGCGATCGGGGCGGGACGGATCGATCCCGGCTTCGAACCGAAGGTCGCCGCAGACTGGCTCACCGCGTTGATCGACGCGCCGCTTTCCCGGGTGATCCTGGATCCCGAGCTCGATCCGGCCGCGGAAATCGCGGTGCTGAAGGTGATGCTCACCAGATTCCTCCGCCCCGTTCTGCCGATTTCACCCCCAGACGGCGCGGCCGTAGCCGACACTGGTGAAATCTCTCCGAGCTGATCGGGCAGCTCGAGAACGCCAGTAACGGGGGTCGATGCGGGTGGGTGCCTGGCTGCGCAAGAAGGCGGTCGAAGTGGAGAATCCGGACGATGTGCCGACCGGTCAGATCCCGGCCGTGAGCATCGCGGCGATCATCGCCGAAGCCGACGGTGAGACTTCGCCCGTCGAGGGAACCGAGGCCGTCGAAGCCGCGTCGAAGACCGATGTGGAGTCCACGACCACGGGTCCGGCCGACCTCGAACAGGCTCTCGCCGACCGGCAGGCGCTGATCCAGCTCTGCCTGTACGCCCTCGACCGCGCCCGCAGCGGCGGCGTCGTCGAGCGGCTCGAACACGGTCTCGCCGGCATCGGTGTCCGTGCCCTGCGCCCGGACGGCGAGCGGTTCGACCCCGCCGTGCACGAGGCCGGTGGCGCGGTCGCGACGGAGGATCCGGCACTCGAAGGGCTCGTCGCGGAGACCGAGGTCGTCGGCTTCGCCGATCACGACCGCGTCCTGCGCGCGCCGATCGTCATCGTCTACGCGAAGAAGGCCCAGTGACCGCTCCGAGCGCGGCGGCCAACCTGCCGGCGGTCGTGAAGAGCACCCGCGAACAGCTGCTCACCGTCGTCCGTGAAGCCGATCCTCAAGCCGCCAAATGGGTCGAGGACGTCCGGAAGGCGCGGCCGAAGAAGCCGTCGGTCGTGGTGGTCGGCGAGACCAACCGCGGCAAGAGCTCGCTCGTGAACGCGCTCCTGTCCATGCCCGGTCTGTCCCCTGTGGACGCCGATGTCGCCACGGCGACGTACCTCGTCTTCGAACATGCCGAGCAGTGGTCCGCGCAGGCCTGCTATCCGGGGCAGCTGGCTCCGGTGCCGATCAACCTGAACGAGCTGATCCACTGGGTTTCGGCCGCGCACGAACTGCCGGAAGGGCAGATCCCGCCGCGTTACGTCGAGGTCTCCGGCCCGGTACCGCTACTCGAACGCGTGTCCATTGTGGACACTCCCGGTGTCGGTGGGCTCGACTCGCTGCACGGCGAGCTGGCGAAGGAGGCGGCGGCCGGTGCCACCGCGCTGCTGTTCGTCGTGGACGCCTCCTCCCCGTTCACCGCGCCGGAGCTGCAGTTCCTGCACGACATGGGCGAGCGCGTCGAGACCGTGCTGTTCGCGCTGACCAAGACCGACCAGTTCCGCGGCTGGCGCGAAGTACTCGAAGCCGACCGGCGGCTGCTCGCCGAGCACGCTCCCCGGTTCGCCGACGCGGTGTTCCACCCGGTGTCCGCGCGCATGTTCGAAACGGCGACCAAGGCGCCGAACGAGCAGATGGCGATGATGCTGCGGGAGAAGGCCGGGATCGCGGCGCTCCAGGGCGCGCTGCAGGAGATGCTGGTCGGCCGCTCGGCGATGCTGGGCGAGGCCAATACCCTGCGCGCGTTGTCAAGCGCGCTCGCCGAACTCAAGGCGAAGCTGCAGGCGGAAAGCCGTGCGCTGTCCGCCGGTGAGGCCGAGGCGGAACAGCTGCGCCAGCGCCGCGACGACCTGACCACCGAACGTCGCTCGTCGACGCGTGGCTGGCAGCTGAAACTGCGTGCGGAGATCCAGCGGACCCGTGTCGAGGTCGGACACGAGACCAGCAGGCAGATGCGCGACGCGTCGACGCATTTCCGGCAGCAGATCGACGGCGCGAAACGCGACGCCCTCGCCGCGCTGCCGCAGCAGGTGGACATCGCGCTGCAGACGACGTCGCAGCGGATCTCGATGCTGCTCTCCCAGCGGCTCAACCAGGTCACGAACGTCGCGCTTTCGGAGCTGTTCTCTGCCGAGGAACTCGACATCATCCGCGGCCAGTTCGCCAGGGCGGGCGGCCCGCCGGTCGTGCTGCGCCCGCCGGACAAGAAACCGCCGACGGCCGAGGACAAACTGCTCATCTTCATGGGCGTTTCCGGCGGTCTCGGCGCCGGGAAGGTCGCCGCGCTGCCGCTGGCGGGCGTCGCGATCCTGAACCCGGTGATCCTGCCCGCCACGATCATCATCGGCCTCGGCGCCGGCTGGTGGATGGCACGGACCCGCAAGCACGCGTCCGACAAGCAGCACATGAAGCAGTGGCTGGTCGAGGCGATCGCCGACGCGCGGTCCACGTTGGACCAGCTCGTCGCGGAGCAGCTGATCGAGGCCGAACAGCAGCTGTCGATGGCGCTCGACGAAGCACTCGGCCGCCGCATCGACGCGATCGAGGCGGAGCTGAAGGAAGTCGACAAGACGATCAAGATGGGCGCGCAGGAACGGGCGAAGAAGATCTCGGTCGTCGCGAAGCGCCTCAAGGACGTCTCCGACGGTCGCGACCGCGCCGAGGCACTCCTCGGTCGCATTCGGTCACTGCGCGACAATCAGGCGTGACCTTTCCTCCGCAACCGCCCCAGCAACCTCACGGACAGCAGCCGCAGCAGCCGCCGGGACAGCAGCCGCCGTACCCGCCACAGCAGCAGCCGTTCGGGCAGCCCTACCCGCCACAGCAGCAGTTCGGGCAGCAGTTCCCGCAGCCGGGACCCGCGCAAAGCCCGTTCCCGCCGCTGCCTCCGCAGAAGGGGCTGCCCGCGAAGCTGCAGCGGCTGAGCGAAATGGCCCGCGATCCACAGGGTCGCAAGAAGCTGATCCTCAGGACCTTGCTCGGCATCGTCGCGCTGATCGTTTTCATCGTCGCGGTGGTCGCGCTGTTCGCCTTCGTGATCGCTCCGGTGGCCGACCACTTGTCGAAGTAGCCGCTCCGGACGGCCCAGCCGGGTGGCGCTGTTGTGGACCGGAACCGAACGGGCCTACGGTGAGTCATAAGCTTCGACACACCAGCAGGTCAACGAGGGGGTTATCCCATGTGGGTCGACGAGAGCGGCGGCACGGACACCGAGGCGGGCTCCACGGAGGCCGTGACGGTCCACGTTGACGGCGAGGAGTACCAGGCCGAGCTCAACTACGACCTCGACAAGGACGGCGTGAACGACGCGGCCGTCATCCAGCACGACGACGGCACCGGCCAGGCCTTCGTGGACACCGATGGCGACGGCGACGCCGACCAGTACGCGGTGCTCGACGAGAACGGCAAGGTCGTCCAGGAAGCCGTCTACGACGAGGCCTCCGGCGCCTGGGTCGAAGCGGGCGGCAGCGACGACAGCGGCAGCGACGCGGGCACCAGCGGCACCATGCACGCCGACATGCCCAACGGCGACGTCGAGGTCGGCCCGCCGACGATCGACACCAACGGTGACGGCACTCCCGACACCGCCGTCATCCAGACCGAGGACGGCCGCACGATCGCGTTCACCGACAAGGACGGTGACGGCAAAGCCGACATCGCGGTCGAGACGGACGCTTCGGGCAACTCGAAGACCTACGAGCACACCGGCCCCGGCCAGTGGACCGAGACCAACAGCGGCGTGGTCAACGAGGACATCGGCTCGGCTTTCGCGAGCACTCCGGCCGCCGTCGGCGACCCGGCGGGCGACGCGGCGTGGGGTGGCGCGGGCACCGAAACACTCGAAGGAGTGGCGAAGATCGATTCCGCCACCGGCCAGTGGATCAGTCCTAACTAAACCTTGAAATGGCCTGAACCACCAGTCGAATGGTTTAGTCCATTCCATTAGGCCAATTCGTGTAATCCTGGTCACAGAACAGCCCGGTACGAGATCTCGTGCCGGGCTTTCTCATGTCCGATTCGCCCCGCCCGTTGTGCAGTCGATCACCGGAAGAATTTTTGCGTATGGCCCATTCCGGTGATACTGAATCGATTCCCTTATCGTTCTTGTGAGAGAACCGACAGGTCAGCTCTCGGTTACCTGCCGGTCATCCGGCTACTCTCGGGGAATCCCAAAACCTGCACACCGGCCTTCCCGCCGGTGTGCGAAGCCATTCGGTCGCCGGCATCGAAGCCCGCATCGGAACAGCGTCGTTCCCGGTGTGGGCTTCTGCCGTCGGAAGTCAGGAGTAGAGATGACCGCAGTCGCCATCCCCGGACTGGATAAAGCGCCGACGACGCACTCCGGCGTCCTGTCCTGGGTCCGGGAGGTCGCCGAGCTGACCACCCCGGACCGCGTGGTGTGGGTCGACGGGTCCGACGAAGAGGCCGCGCGCATCAACGCCGAACTGGTCGCCGCCGGCACGTTCGTGCAGCTCGACGCGAAGCCCAATTCGTACTGGGCCGCTTCCGACCCGAATGACGTCGCCCGTGTCGAAGAGCGCACCTTCATCTGTTCGGAGAACGAAGAAGACGCCGGTCCCACCAACAACTGGATGGACCCGGCCGAGATGAAGGCCACGATGACCGAGCTGTACCGCGGGTGCATGCGCGGTCGCACGATGTACGTGATCCCCTTCTGCATGGGCCCCCTCGGCGCCGACGACCCCAAGCTCGGCATCGAGATCACCGACTTCGCCTACGTCGTCGCCTCCATGCGCGTGATGACCCGCGCCGGCAAGGCCGCGCTGGACAAGTTCGTCACCGAAGACGGCACCGAACGCGAGTTCGTCCCGGCGCTGCACTCCGTCGGCGCCCCGCTGGAGCCCGGCCAGAAGGACGTCTCCTGGCCGTGCAACACCACCAAGTACATCTCGCACTTCCCCGAGAGCCGGGAGATCTGGAGCTACGGCTCCGGCTACGGCGGCAACTCGCTGCTCGGCAAGAAGTGCTACTCGCTGCGCATCGGTTCGGTCATCGCCCGCGACGAGGGCTGGCTGGCCGAGCACATGCTGATCCTCAAGCTGATCTCGCCGGAGAACAAGGTCCACTACGTCGCGGCGGCGTTCCCGAGCGCCTGCGGCAAGACCAACCTCGCCATGCTGCAGCCGACCATCCCCGGCTGGCGCGCCGAGACCCTCGGTGACGACATCGCGTGGATGCGATTCGGCGAGGACGGCCGCCTGTACGCGGTGAACCCCGAGTTCGGCTTCTTCGGCGTCGCGCCGGGCACCGACTGGCACACCAATCCCAACGCGATGCGCACCATCGAAAAGGGCAACACGGTCTACACGAACGTGGCGCTCACCGACGACGGCGACGTCTGGTGGGAGGGCATGGGCGAGAAGCCCGCGCACGCCACCTCCTGGAAGAAGCAGGATTGGACGCCGGAGTCGGAAGAGAAGGCCGCGCACCCGAACTCGCGCTACTGCACGCCGATGTCGCAGTGCCCGATCCTCGCGCCCGAGTGGGACGACCCGAAGGGTGTGCCGATCTCGGCGATCCTGTTCGGCGGCCGTCGCAAGACCACGGTTCCGCTGGTGAACGAGGCCCGCGACTGGCAGCACGGCGTGTTCATGGGCGCCACCATGTCGTCGGAGACCACAGCGGCCGCCGCCGGCGCGGTCGGCAACGTGCGCCGCGACCCGATGGCCATGCTGCCGTTCCTCGGCTACCACGCCGGTGACTACTTCAAGCACTGGCTGGACCTCGGCAAGAACGCAGACGCGAACAAACTGCCGAAGATCTTCTACGTCAACTGGTTCCGTCGTGGCGACGACGGTCGCTTCCTGTGGCCGGGCTTCGGCGAGAACTCGCGGATCCTGAAGTGGGTCATCGACCGCGTCGAAGGCAAGGGCAACGCGAACGAGACCCCGGTCGGCTTCGTGCCGAACGCCGAGGACCTCGACACCGAGGGCCTCGAGGAGCCGCTGGCCGACATCCAGGCCGCGCTCGACGTCTCCGCCGAGGAGTGGCGCCAGGAACTGCCCCTGATCGAGGAGTGGTTCGAGAAGATCGGCGACAAGGTCCCGTCGTCGCTGCGTGACGAACTGGACGCGCTGAAGCAGCGTCTCGGCTGATCCAGCACTCCGGAGAAGGCCTCATCCTCATGGTCATTCCTGAGGATGAGGCCTTCTTCTTTCGCTCTTGGGTACCGTGGCCGCATGGTCAAATTCGGCGTCAACATGGTCGTCCCGGAGAGCCGGGCGGCGTGGGTCGGGAAATGCCGCAGGGCGGAGGAGCTCGGGTTCGACGTCATCGGTGCAGCGGATCATCTGGGGATGGCGCCGCCCTTTCCCGCGCTCGTGCTCGCCGCCGAAGTGACCGAACGCGTGCGGCTCAACACCTTCGTGATCAACACCGCCTTCTACAACCCGGTGCTGCTCGCCCGCGATGTCACGGGCACGGATCAGTTCACCGAAGGCAGGCTGGAACTCGGGCTCGGCGCGGGGTACGTGAAGTCCGAGTTCGAAGCGGCCGGGATGGACTTCCCCAGTGCGGGTAAGCGGGTCGATCACCTCGAACACACCATCAAAGAACTCAAACGGCTCTACTCCGACGATGCCCACAAACCGGAAACCGTGCAGAAACCGGGCCCGCCGTTGATGATCGCCGGCCGTGGGGACAGGTTGCTCACGCTGGCCGCCGAACACGCCGACATCATCGGGTTCACCGGCACGTCCGCGGTTCCCGACGGCGGTGCGCTCGTCGCCGCGGACGCCGCGGAAATCGAAGAACGAGTGAACTTCGTCCGGGAAAAGCTGAACGGCCGCGAAGCCGAATTGAACATTCTTTCGCATTTCATCGGTGTCGTCGAAGACCGGCAGACCGGGTTGGAGCAGGTCCGCCATTCGTTGAAGGGGTCGCTGACCGTCGAGCAGCTCGCCGAATTGCCGACGGCGTTGATCGGTACGCCGGAGCAGATCGCCGATCAGATCCTGGCTCATCGCGAGCGGTTCGGCTTCACCTATTTCACCGTGCTGGAGCACAATATGGAGTCGTTCGCGCCGGTGCTCGAGGTGCTGCGCGGCCGATGATCGACGTACGCGGGCTCGGTGTCCAGGCCGGGGAGCAGTGGTTGTTCGACGGCCTCGATTTCGAGGTCGACGCGGGCGAATGCGCGGTGATCGTCGGCCCGAACGGGGTCGGGAAATCGACCCTGCTGCGCTGCCTGTACGGAACGCAGACCCCGCAGCGGGGCCGGGTCGTCGTCGCGGGCGGAAAACCCGACGAACGCGACCTTTCCTTCCGTCGCAAGGTTTCCGTGCTGTTCGACGATTCGGATTTCTTCGCCGAACTGACCCCGCTCCAGCATCTCGAACTGCTGGAGGGCTCGTTCGGAGCGGATCTCGGCGATTTCGGTGCGCTGCTGGCGGACGCGGGTCTTTCCGAACGGGCCAAGGTCACCGCCGGAAAATTCTCCGCCGGGCAGCGCCGCCGACTGCTGCTCCTCGGCGCGACGGCGCGGCCGCACGACGTACTGCTCCTCGACGAGCCCGAGCGAGCGCTCGATGTCGCCGGGAAGGAATGGCTGACCTCGCTGATCGCGCGTTCGACCGGCGCGGGGGCGGCGGTCGTCGTGGCCACGCACCATCCCCCGCTGCTCGAAGCGGCCGATTCCACCCTCGAGTTGTGGTGAGTACCAAGGCCCCCACGCGGGTTCCGGGGCGTCAGCGATTCGGCGGACTGCTCAACGGGGATTACCAGACCTTCCTGGCGCTGTTCGGATTCGGCGCGCTGTTCACCGCGTTCCAGAACCTGCCGAAGTTACGCCATTTCCTTTTTGGACAGTCCGTTGTGGACTTCGCCGCGGTGTTCGGTCTCTTGATCGTGCTGTGCGCGATCTTCTGGCGAAGCCTGCTGCGCCGCGGTTTCGTCTGGGCCGAACCGGCGGCGCTGACGTGGATGGACTTCGCGGGCGTCGACAGGCGCCGCCTCGTCGTGAAGCGGATGTGGACGTTGTGGCTGGGCCTGGTCGTGGTGGTCGGCTACACCGGGGCGCTGGTCACCGCGATCGGCGGCGGGTCGAAGGACGTCTGGATCGCGATGTCGGCCTTGACCGCTTCCGGCGCGATCCTGGCCGGGGTCACCGCCCGGCGGACGGCGATCCGTGGCGAAACGGCGGGCCCGGTCGTGCTCGCACTGGCCGGGCTGGCGGTGGCCGCCGCCGGACTGGGCCCGATCGCGGTCGAAGCGCTGGCCGGCGCCCTGTTCATCGTCGCGGTCGCGGTGGCCTTCGGCGGTGAGCCGGTGTCCGGGGTCGGTCGCCAGGAACTCGTCGACGGCTGGAACGCGCGGCTGCTGCGGGCGATGGCCGTGGTCTTCATGGACCCCATGCTGCTGATCCCGGAATCGAGGCCGGTGCCGTGGCTGTCGCTGAGGCGGCCGACGACACTGCGGCTCGCGTTGGCCGGGGTGCTCGGCCGTCTGCGTTACGCGGCGGCCGGTGTGGTGATCGCGTGCCTGACCGGCGCCGGGCACCTCGCCTTCCCCGCGATCCCGGCGGCACCGCTGTTCGCGCTCGGCGCGTACGCGGCCCTCGTGCCGTTCGTCGGCGGGCTCGGCGAACTGTGGCGCAACCCCGGCCGCAGGCGCTGGCTCGGCGCGTCCGACTGGGAGTTGCGGCTGGTCAACGGCCTGGTGATCGCCGTACTCGGCTTCGGGTGGGGCGGGCTGCTCGGCCTGGTGACCTTGACGCTCGGAGTGACTCCCGCCTGGCCGGTGTGGCTCGCGATCCCGTTCGCCTCCGTCGCCGCGCTGCGGACGGCGACGCGGCCGCCGATGAACTACGAAGTCGGCGGCGGGGCCGCTGGGATGCAGGCACTCCGAGGCGCCGACTTGCTGATCGTCGGCTCGATAGTGCTCTCCGTGACCACCTGACCTCACCCGTTCCCGCGTTCGGATCATTCGAATACTCCGAATGCCAGCTACCCTCGGGGCGACGAAGGGAGCACGAGTGGGCGGCGGGCACGCACCGGGAAAGGGACGGCGGGCGACCAGCGAATTCCCCGCGGGCTGGACCGACGAGCAGATCATCGCGGTGATCAAGGACGTCGCGAACGATCCCAGCGAACCTCGACGCAGACAGCACAACGGCCGCTGGCGCTGTGCGGGCGAACGGTACGGCGTGCACCTGATCGTGCTGGTCGAGGACAACGGGAACGTCAAGACGGGATATCCGGTCGCGGGCCCCGGCGTGGTCCGCAATCCCGACACCGCTGCCGATCCGGCGAACCCGACCGTCGCCGACCTCGCCGCCGGTCGCATCAGCTTCTTCGGCGAAAGCCTGCTCGACCAGATCGCCGACCGCGTCGCGCCGGACATCCTGGCGTTCTACCGGACCCTGCATTGGTCGGGCGAGTGGGAAGAGCTGGCCGACGTCCTCATCGCGCACGCGATGAACGAGAACCTGCGGCTCGGGGTGGACGAGTTCGCCACCCTGGAGAGCCTGTTGAACAGCTTCGAGCTGCCGATCGACGGCTTTCTCTACCTGAACGACCGGGCACACACCCTGGCCACCCTGCGCCCCTAGCTCGCTTCGGCGACTTCAGCGGCTCCGTCCACAGACGCGCGGAGGACGTCCAGCGGCATTCCGACGGCGTCGGCGATCGCCGCCACCGTGAAGAAGGCGGGCGTCGGGATCCGGCCGGTCTCGATCTTCCGGAGCGTCTCCACCGAGATCCCGGCCTCAGCGGCGACCTCGACCATGCTCCGCGACGCCGACGCGCGGGCGTCCCGGAGCGCCAGCCCCAGCCGCTCGCCGCGTTCGCGTTCTTCGTCCGTCAACGGCACTCGCACCATGCGCCCAATACTAATACCGCCTCGCGAGGCATCCTGCCGGAGTTGTCCCCACCGGGTTGCCCACAGCCTGTGGATAACTCTGTGCACAGGTCTGTGGACCGGTAAAAGAAAGGGCCCCGCCGAGCCGAAACTCGACGGGGCCACAATCCCTAGGGGTTTCAGGTGCCCGCGGGCACCGGAAGTGGGAGTCCGGGGACGCTCTGGTCGTTCGGCACCTTGCCGTCGACGAGGAAGTCCTCCACGAGCTTGTCCACACCCGCGTTGCCGCCGGCGTAGATGCCGTGGTCACCTTCACCGGTCACCGTGATCATCCGCGAGTTCGCGAAGCCGCGGTGCGCACGGGTCGCGCCCTCGATCGGGGTCGCCGGGTCGTGCACCGACTGGACGATCAGCACCGGCGGGACACCGGCACCGTCGAGCTTCGGCAGGTCGACCGGCTTGTTCTTCCAGAAGATGCACGGCTGGATCAGCCAGCCGGCGCCGAGCAGCGGCAGGTCCTTGTCGATCAGCTTCTGCGACTGCCGGATCACGCTGTTCCGGTTGCCGTACCACGGGCCCTCGTTGCAGGGGATGGTCCAGAAGCTGGCGTTGTAGGAGTCGCCGTCGGTCGGGACGAACAGCGGCTGCGGGCCGATGACGCCGTCACCGTCCACCGTCTCCGCCTTGACCTTCTGCGCGGCCGTGGCCTTCTGCTGCTGGGTCGAGGTGCCCTCGGTCAGCGTCTTCAGGTTGACCAGGTAGTCGGCCAGCGTCGTGAAGTTCCGCTTCGAGTAGAGGAAACCGGCGATGGTCGAGTCGAGGGCGTTGGCCGACACCGGGACGCCGTCCACCTCGACCGGGTTCTGCGTCAGCGCGAAGCGGACCTTCTCGTAGGTCTGGCGCGCGGCTTCACCGGTCTTGCCGAAGCCGTAGACCTTGTCGTACTTGCCCATCCACGGCAGGAAGTCCTGACGCCAGCGGCGCTCGAAGCCGAGCGGCTGCCCGTCGAAGGAGTTCTGCCAGGTGGTGGTGAACTCGGTCGACGAGTCGAGCAGGAACTTGCCGGTCCGGGTGGGGAACTGCTGCGCGTAGTGCGCGCCCATCCAGGTGCCCGCCGAGTAGCCGACCCAGTTGATCTTGTCGCGGCCGAGCAGGACACGCAGCAGGTCGATGTCGCGAATGGTCTGCGCGGTGTTGATGAGCGGGCCCAGCTCGCCGGACTTCACCTGGCACGAGTCCGCCGCGTACTTGGTGGCGTCCAGGATCAGGTTGAGGTTCGCCCGGCTGCGGTCGCGCGGGTCGAGGTCGGAGCCGGTGCCGATCGCGTTGCCGCAGGTGATGTTGGTGCTCTTGCCGGTGCCGCGCGGGTCGAGACCGATGATCTCCTGGTTCGCGCGCAGCTTCGTCTGGTTACGCAGACGGGCCGGGAAGTTACGGCCCGGAGCGCCAGGGCCACCCGGGTTCGTGATGACGCTGGCCGTCGCCTTGCCGCTGGTCGCGGCGAGACGGCTGACGGCGATCGTCAGGTCGATGTTCTCGCCGGGCTTGTACCAGTTACGCGGCGACAGGTAGGTCGCGCACTCGATGTTCTCGGCACCCGGAGGCGGCGCTGACGGCAGCTCACCGGCCGTGCACTTGTGCCAGTCCAGCTTCTGGCCCGCGTACTTCGCCGGAATGTTGGTGGAGTTCAGAGGCTGCTGCGTGGCCGCCTCAGGTCCTGCGAAAGCAGGAGTGAACCCGGCCAGCATGGTGCCGGCGACAGCCGGGATCACCACCGCATAGCGGAGTTTCTTCATCCGATGCCCCTTTGGTCTTGCGTGCGAAGTTCCTGTTCGCGACTGCGGGCTATTGATATCCGCTCCGGATGCGGGCGGCAACCGTCCTTCGTCGGATCGACGGTGCTGATCAAATCGATATCGGACGCGCGTGACCCAAGTGGGGGCGAGGTTCTAGGGTCATCGGGACCATCCGGGGTTACGGGAATGTTAGGTGAGGTCCGATGGCGTCAGGTAAGGCAGACGGGAAGGTGAAGGGCTTTCAGTTCAGCCCTTGGAACCTCCTGCTGATCATCCCGTTGCTGGTGCTGATCACGTCGTTGTTCAATTCGGACGGCCCTCGGCTGTTCGGGATGCCGTTCTTCTACTGGTTCCAATTCGTGTTCGTGGTCGTGGGCGTCCTGTGCACCTGGATCGTCTTCGTGATGACCAAGGACAAGCCGACCAGTGAGCGTCCCGACCGGTTGTCCGTGGACGAGCTCGACGAGGGGGACCTCAAGTGACGAACATCCAGTGGCCCGAGCTGATCATCTTCACGATCCTCTTCGCGGTGGTCACCGTCCTCGGCTTCGTCGCGTCGCGCTGGAAGGCCGGCAACACCCTCGACCACCTCGACGAATGGGGCCTCGGCGGCCGCAAGTTCGGTTCGTGGATCACCTGGTTCCTGCTGGGTGGTGACCTCTACACGGCGTACACCTTCGTGGCCGTCCCCGCGCTGATGTTCAGCGCCGGCGCCATGGGCATGTTCGCGCTGCCGTACACGATCATCGTCTACCCGATCGTGCTGATGCCGGCGCTGCGCATGTGGTCGGTCTCCCGTGTCCGCGGCTACGTCACGCCCGCCGACTTCGTCCGCGGCCGGTTCGGTTCGCCGACGCTGGCGCTGCTGATCGCGATCACCGGCATCATCGCGACGATGCCCTACATCGCGCTGCAGCTCGTCGGCCTCGAAGCGGTGCTGCGGACGATGGGCATCAACGGCTCCGGCATCGTCGGGCACCTGCCGCTGCTGATCGCCTTCGTCATCCTCGCGGTCTACACCTACCAGTCCGGCCTGCGCGCGCCCGCGCTGATCGCGTTCGTCAAGGACATCCTGATCTACCTCGTGATCATCGTGGCGATCATCTATCTGCCCGCGAAGCTCGGTGGCTGGTCGGCGATCTTCGACGCGGCCGACGCGAAGTTCGACAAGTCGCAGTCCCCGGCGGACGGCATCCTGCTCAACGCCAACAACCAGCTGCAGTACGCCACGCTGGCGCTCGGTTCGGCGCTCGCGCTGTTCCTGTATCCGCACTCGCTCACCAGCGTGCTCGCCTCGCGCGGCCGTAGCGTGATCAAGCGGAACATGGTCGCGCTCCCGGCGTACTCGCTGGTCCTGGGCCTGCTGGCGCTGCTCGGCTACGTCGCGATCAGCGCGTCGGTCTCGCCGATCAAGAACAACGCCACCGGCAGGCCGGACACCAACACGATCGTCCCGGTGCTGTTCGACTCGCAGTTCTCGTCGTGGTTCGCCGGGATCGCGTTCGCCGCGATCGGCATCGGCGCGCTGGTGCCCGCGGCGATCATGTCGATCGCGGCGGCCAACCTGTGGACTCGCAACATCTACAAGGAGTACATCAAGAAGAACGCGACGCCGGGCCAGGAGGCGAAGCAGGCCAAGCTCGCTTCGCTGATCGTGAAGTTCGGCGCGGTCGCGTTCATCCTGTTCATCGACCCGCAGTACGCGATCGACCTGCAGCTCATCGGTGGGGTGCTGATCCTGCAGACACTGCCGGCTGTGGCGCTTTCGCTGTACACGCGGTGGTTCCACCGCTGGGGCCTGATCGCCGGCTGGGTCGTCGGCATCGGCTGGGGCCTGATCATGCTTTACAACATCCCCAACCCGGCCACCGGCCAGAAGCACTTCGGCGCGTCGGCGCTGGCGCTGGACAAGCTGTCGATCGTCGGCTGGCACCCGTTCAGCGGCTCACAGCTGCAGATCTACGTCGGGTTCGTGGCGCTGGTGGCGAACCTGCTGATCGCGGTGATCTTCACGGTGGTCGCGCGGCAGCTGAAGGTCTTCAACGGCACGGACGACACCGAGCCCGAGGACTACCACGCCGACGAGCACGACAAGGATCTCCGCGAGATCGGCGTCCACTAGCTCACGCGCTGGGAATGGGCCGCGTCCTGCCGGGACGCGGCCTTTCTCATGGCCGCGTCCGCCGCCAGGTAGAGCACGAGACCGTTCAGCAGATGCCAGACGAAATGCGTCCCGGCGGGGAAGTTCCCGCAGACGGCGTGGTCGGCCGACCGGAACAAGAGTGACACCCCGAAGACCGCCGCGGTGATGGCGAAGCGTCTCCGGTCCGCTCCTTTGAGGACGATCGCGAAGACCACGAGGCCGATCAGCGCCGAGAGATAAAGCCCGCCGCCCACCGTGGCGAAGACGGCGGTGAACGCCAGGAACACGGGGATCCCCAGCCAGGAAAGCCTGCGGCTGACGCCGTAGAAAAGGCGGGGGAACACCGCCGCGTAGTAGAGGACGAACACCAGGATGAAACCGGTGTCGGCGGCCGCGGACCAGCGGTTCGCGAGCAGATGGAAGGCCGTGCTGCCGAGGAACACGAGTCCGATGAGGACGGCGAAGACGCGGCCGTGGGTCTCCTTGGCCTGACGCCAGACAACGATCGCCGCGACCAGGAACGCGAGATTGCTGAGGCTGTTGAGCGGCTCGCCCCAAAGGCCGGGGGCCAGGCGTTCGCAGTACCTGTCGAGGTAGGCCGTCCAGTTCACCCCTCTAGATAACCCTTCCCGCGTGAACTCCGGGTGTTGCCGTCTTCCCTGTCGACGCGCCGACACCTGCCCGAGTTGTCCACACCCCACCGCCGTTGTGGACAACTCCGTCCCCCACCCCGCACGAACCCGCTCCCCGACACCCCCTCCCGATACGCTGGAGCGGGGCGCGCCCCCCTGGGACGGGTGGGGGGTGGGGTTCGTGCGCAGAGGCTGGTCAGCCCGAGTGGGTGGGTTGGGTCAGGAAGCGGCGTCGCGGTTCAGGGGCAGCCGACGCCGAACACCTCACAGCTCCAGCCGCCACGTCTGCCCGGTCAGCTCGTAGCCGAAGCCGGGGATGCTCTCCTCGTCGGCGAGCCGGAACCCGGCCTTCTGGTAGATCGCCCTCGCCGCGTCCAGCAACGACACCGTCCATAGTTCGATCGCCGCGTAGCCGGACGCTCTCGCGAACTCGACACATTCGGTGACCAGGCGTTTCCCGACGCCGCGGCCGCGGGCGGCCGGTTCGAGCAGCAGCAGTCGCAGCTTCGCGGTGCGCCCGTCTTCGGCGGGCATGCAGAAGACGCTGCCGACACGCTCTCCGTCGAGTTCCGCGATCCACCCGGCCTGGCGAGGATCACCTCGATGGTCGGCGTAGTCCGCGACGACCCGGGCGACGAGAGCTTCGAAACGTTCGTCCCAGCCGTATTCGCGGGAGTAGAGGGCGCCATGGCGGTGGACCACCCAGCCGAAGTCGCCGGGCCGGGGCGGGCGCAGCACCAGTGTGGGATCCGATCGGCGGTCACCGACCAGCGAGGTGATCGTCCCCATGGCGCCGAGCAGCCGCTCCTGCTCGTCGTCGCCGAACCGGCCGAGCAGCGCACCGATCCGGTCCACCGAACGTGCGTCGAGGACGGCGAAGGCCTTTCGGCCGTTCTCGGTCAGCCTGATGACCTGACGGCGGGCGTCCTCGTCGCTGCGTTCGCGGGTGAGGAGGCCGCGGCCTTCGAGCCTGACGAGCAGCCTGCTCGCGTACCCGGCGTCGAGGTCGAGGCGTTTGCGCAGATCGGTGACTTGGGTCGAGTTCTGCTGCGCGAGTTCGAAGAGAACCCTGGCCTCGCTCAGGGAGTACTCGGCGTCGGCCGGTCCTTCGTCGAGGACGCCGATCACGCCGGTGTACAGCCGGTTGAACGCCCGGACGGTCGCCACCCGGTCCGCGGATCCAGTCATTTGACCACCTCAACAGATTCGTTGACTGGGTCAAAGATTACCGCACAAAGCGGTGATGGTGAGAAGTTCAGGGAAAGGGTCCAGACATATGGAAACCCCGTGATGCTGCCAGGTCGGGGGTCCGCCAGCATCACGGGGTCGTAATGGGTATCGACGCTGCTTTCCGCGGCGTTACACCCCACACACTATGTGTCGTAGGTCACTCGAATGGGCGACACTCACACGGTGTTTCGTCGGATCAGCGCATGTGCGTGTGACGCGCCTGCGAGATAGCGATGAGCTCCTGACGAACGGTCGCGGTGGCCGCGGTGTCGATCGCCCGGTTCAGGGCCCGGCGAGTGCGAGCCTCGGCGCGACGGGCACGGAGCTTGGCGGCGATGTTGTTCATCGGTTTAAGTCATCCCCTTGAGGGTCTTGTGTCTTCGTGGCTGTGCACCTAGTATGCGCCTTTTTTCACATGAACGCCAACGATTATCCGGTGACTTGGCACACTCGCCGATGAATCATCGGCAACAGCGAGGGAAATCCGGAGAGATTTGGTGTCGCCGGTCACTTCTTGGTAACGCTAGGGATTTCTAGTGTTTGCGCGATACGGCGGAAGAGGGCGCGATGAAAGCCAAGCCGTAGCGTTCTCTACGGCTTTCTAGCGGTCGTGCTAGAGAGAGTCAGAGAGGGCTAGTCCCGGCCGAGCAGGTAGTGGCCGAAGTGCGGGACCGTGAAGGCGATATGCCCGCGCTCGGCGGAGTACACCAGGCCCTTCTTCATCAAACTGTCCCGCGCGGGAGACAGCGAAGACGGCTTCCGGCCCAGGTAGACGGCCACATCGGCGGTGCCGGCGGCCTCGTCCCGGCCTTGCGTCAACTCGGCCATCGCGAGCAGATACTCGCGTTCGGCGGGCGTCGCGCGCTCGTAGCGGGAGCCGAAGAAGCCGACGGCGAGTTCCGATTCGGCTTCCGGCGCGGCGACCTGGACGTCCTTCACGGTGATCGGATCGGCCGGGGCCGCGTCCCAGGCGGCCTTGCCGTACGCCTGGATGAAGTACGGATAGCCGCCGGACGCGTCGAACAACGCGTCCAAGGCCTCCGGCTCGATCCCCGCGTCTTCGCGTTCGATGGGCGCCATCACCGCGACGTCGGCGTCTTCGCGTTCGAGCCTGTCGATGCGCGCGTAGCGGAAGAGACGTTCCGAGTACGACTTCGACGCAGAAAGGACGGCGGGTACGTGCGGCAGTCCCGCGCCGACCACGACCAGCGGGGCTCCGGACTGCGAGAGCTCGTGACAGGCGGCGCAGAGCGCGGAGACGTCCTCGGGGAGCAGATCCTGGATCTCGTCGATCAGCAGCGCGACGCCGGTGCCGACGTCCGCGGCCAGTTCCGCGACCTCGGTGAACAGCTCGACCAGGTCGATCTCGATATCGCCGGAATCGGCGCGGCCCTGCGCGGCGGGCACGTCGATGCCCGGTTGCCAGCGGTCACGGAGTTTCGCGTCCGGTTTGTTGGCGCGCAGCGCGAACGCCTTGAGCACGCCCAGCACCTGCTCGACCCGGTCCGGCGCGCGGTGGCGAACGGCGAGGTCGCGGATCGCGCGGTGCAACGCGGCCGAAAGCGGCCGCCGGAGTTCGGTGTCGGGACGGGCTTCGATCTTGCCCGCGCCCCAGCCGTGCTTGATGGCCTTCGAGCGCAGCTCGCCCAGTAGCACGGTCTTCCCCACGCCGCGCAGGCCGGTGAGCATCAGGCTGCGTTCCGGTCTCCCGCGCGCGACCCGTTCGAGAACGACCTCGAAGGCCTGGAGCTCACGCACACGACCGGCCAGCTCGGGCGGCCGTTGACCGGCGCCCGGGGCGAAGGGGTTGCGGATGGGATCCACTCTCACACGCTATCGGCGTTTCTAGCGCGGACCCGATATTCGGTGATAGAGGGATAGGCGTGTCGCGGCGGGTTACGCCGAGCGGGACGGGTCTGCAGCCCCGTCCCTGGTGCTTACTCGCTCAGGTTGCGCTCGGCGTAGACCGCCATCGCGTCGCGGATGTACTCCGCGGTGCCCGTGCCGTGCTTCTCGTCGTACTGCCCGTAGCGCGGGTCGTCGACGTACAGCTGCCCGAGACCGGCGAAGTAGCCCTTCGACACCGTCCGCACGGCCGGCCGGAGCCATTCGTACAGCCGTCCCGTGATCGCCTGAGCCTCGTCACCGTCGGCAGGCAGACCCTTGGCGTGGGCCTCGCCGAACGCGGCCGCGATGTCGTTCTGCTCCCGCTGGTGCGCCTTCTTGTCCTCGGAACTCAGCGACTTCCACCACCGGTCACCCTGCTTGTAGGCGTCGGCGCCCTAGCGTTCGGTGACCTCCTTCTCGTACTTCGTGTGGTCGAAGCCGTCGAACACTTCCGTTGCCATCAGTTGTTCACCTCTCTCCGTCTTCCTCAAGGTCGTCCTGACCGATTCGATCTGCCGTCCGAGTCGCTGTCGCTCCTGCTCCAGCCACTTCAGGTGCGTGCGTAGCGCCGCCGTCGTGTCCTGCTCCCCTTCGAGGACTTCGCCGATCGCGGGCAGGCTCAGCCCGAGTTCGCGAAGCAGCAGGATCCGTTGCAGCCGCACCAGCGCGTCCTGGTCGTAGTAGCGGTATCCGTTGCTTCCCACCCGGCTCGGTTCGAGCAGCCCGATGTCACCGTAGTGGCGCAGCGTGCGGCTCGTGGTCCCCGCCGAGCGGGCGATGTCCTGGATCGACCACTCCTTCTCGTCCGGCATGTCCACGACGGTAGAGGTTGACGTTGCGTCAAAGTCAATCGAAGTTCACCCGGCTGTGTCATGGTTCCGCCATGAAGACCTTTGCGCTGGTCATGGCCACCGCGCTCACCTTGACCACGGCCGGGGTCGCCGACGCGCACCCGCGCCGCGCCTTCGACATCCAGGCCCACCGCGGCGGGCTCGGCCTCACGGTCGAGAGCACGCTCGCGTCGTTCGGCAAGGGAATGGAACTGGGGGTGACCACTCTCGAACTCGACCTCCAGATCACCAAGGACGGTCGCGAGGTGATCACTCACGACCGCAAGACGACGCCGTCGAAATGCCGCGACACCGCCCCGGCGACACCAGGCGATCCGGCGTATCCGTACGTCGGGAAATACGTGAAGGATCTGACGTTCGCGCAGGTCCGCACGCTGGACTGCGGGTCGATCCGGCAGCAGGCCCACCCCGGCCAGACACTCTCCCCCGGCGCCAAGATGCCGACGCTCGCCGAGCTGTTCCAGCTGGTGCGCGACCACCACGCCTGGGGGATCAAGTTCAACATCGAGACGAAGGTCGAGGCCGCCGCCCCGCACGAGACGGCGCCGCGTGAGCAGTTCGTCCAGCGGGCGGTGCACGAGATCCTGCGCTCCGGTTTCGCGCACAACGTCACCGTCCAGAGCTTCGACTGGGGAACGCTGATGCGGCTGCGCCAGGTCGCGCCGTGGCTCCCGGTGGTCGCGCTGACCCAGCCGGAGTTCCTCCAGGTCGGGCAGCCGGGCAAGTCGTCGTGGCTCGGCGGCCTCGACATCGACGACTTCGGGGGCAGTCCCGTCCGAGCGGTGAAGTCGTTCGGTGCCCGCGCGCTCTCGCCGGTGCACGGCAATCCGCAGGGCGGGAAGGTCGGCGACCCGGACTACCGGCCGTTCACGACGAAGGCGCTGGTCATGGAGGCGCATCGGGCGGGGATCAAGGTCGTGCCCTGGACGGTCGACGACCCGGCCACGATGCACAAGCTCATCGACGACGGCGTGGACGGCATCATCACCGACTACCCGGACCGGCTGCGGGAGGTCGCGGCGGACCGTGGGTTCAAGCTGCCGAAGGCGTATCCGGCTCGCTAACGGAATCTAGGGCTTTCTAGTGTCAGAGAAATATTCGCGGATACTCCGTTAGGGCGGTTCGGCGGCCTGGCGGACGGGAAGACTGGGGATAGATTTGCTGTCCCGGATCCGGATCAAGAAAGGCTACGACCGTGATTCTCCGCCGCGTCGCACGTCCGCTCCTCGCCGCGATCTTCATCTCCGGCGGGATCGGCGCGCTGAGGGACACCCAGGGCCACGCGAAGGCCGCGGAGCCGTTCCTCACCGAGTCCTTCGACAAGCTGGAAGGCGTGGTGCCGGAATCGGTGCCGCGCGACCCCGCCACCCTGGTCCGGATCGACGCGGCGGTGAAGGTCGGCGCGGGGGTCGCGCTCGCCACCGGCAGGGCGCCGCGGCTGGCCTCGCTGTTGCTGCTCGGCAGCCTGGTCCCGACGACGCTCGCCGCGCACCGGTTCTGGGAGATCAAGGAACCCGCCGAGCGTCAGCAGCAGCAGATCCAGTTCATCAAGAACGCCGGCCTCGCCGGAGGTCTGCTGCTGGCCGCCGCCGACACCGCGGGGAAGCCGTCGCTCGGCTGGCGCGCCCGCCGGGCCGCGTCGAAGACGGAGAAGCGCGCCGAGAAGCTGGCGAAGAAGGCCGAGAAGGCCATCACCAAGTAGCGAATCGCGTTTAGTCCTCTAGTTGCGGTAGTTGCACGCGCAAGGACCGCGTTTAGTCCTCTACATGCGAACCTGCATGTAGAGGACTAAACGCCTGGGCTTCACTCGGTGAAGGCGGCGATGTCCTCTTCCTCGACGATCGTCCGCACCTCGACCTCGATCTCGTCGAACAGCGCGGCGTAGGACTCGGCGAACGAGGTGGCCTCGGCCAGGTCCTTGGCGTTGATCAGCGCGAACCCGCCGATGACCTCCTTGGCCTCGGTGAACGGGCCGTCGGTCGCGGTGATCTTGCCGCCGCGCGTCTTGCGGACCTTCGCACCCCTCTCCGACGGGTGCACGCCCTCCGCCGTGATCAAGATGCCCTTCTCGAAAGAATCCTGGACGAAGGCGCCGATCTTCTCGATGAACTCCTGGCTCGGGTTCCAGGCTTCCGGGGCGCTCTCGTCGAGCCGGTGCATCATCAGAAACCGCATCGCTGCTCCTCAAGTGTTGTGGCGGGGCTGTTTCTACCGCGCCTTCACCAGCGCGTCGAGCGGCTCGACAGCGGTTCGACATTTCGTTCAGAAAAATGTTTCAGCCGCAGAAACCTTTCTCAGCGGCTGGCGACCTTCTTGTACTGGGCCGTCGCCAGCGGCGCGAAGATCGCGATGATGGCGACGCAGCACAGGATCGCGTACAGCGAGGCGTGCTCGGCAGGCCAGCCTGTCGGTGCCGCGCCGAAGCGGTTCCCGAACAGGTCTCGCGCCGAGTTGATCACCGCGGTGAACGGGTTCCAGTCGGCGATCGCCTTCAGCACGCCCGGCAGTTTGTCCGCCGGCACGAAGGCCGTCGAGATGAAGCTCAGCGGGAACATCCACATCAGCCCGGCGCTCTGCGCGACCTCGACGCTGCGCGCGACGAGCCCGATCCACGCGCCGACCCAGGACAGAGCCCAGGCGAACATCAGCATCACCAGGTAGCCGAGCACCGCGTCGAGGAAGCTGCCGCGGATCCGCCAGCCGACGAGCAGCCCGCACAGCGACATGACCACCAGCGCCACCACGCTGATCACCAGATCCGAGGTCGTCCGGCCGAAGATCACCGCCAGGCGGGAGATCGGCAGCGAACGGAACCGGTCGATGATGCCCTTCTGCAGGTCGTTCGCGAACCCGATCACGGTGAACGCCGAGTTGAACGCGACCGTCTGCGCGAAGATGCCGGCGATCAGGAACTCGCGGTAGGCTAGCCCGCCCGCTTCCCCGCCGATCGCGTCGCCGAAGACGTAGGCGAACAGCAGCACGAACATGATCGGCTGCAGGGTCGCGGCCATCAGCCAGTCCGGGTTGCGCTGGACGTTCTTCAGGTTCCGCCAGGTGATCACGCCACCGTCGGAAAAGGCCTTCGCGACCGCGCTCACTTTTTCTCCCCCTCATCCGTGGCGTGCCCGGTCAGCGAAAGGAAGACGTCGTCGAGCGTCGGCCGGTGCAGCGCGACGTCCTGGACGGCGACGCCGTGGCCGTCCAGCCGCCGCAGTGCCTCGATCAGTGCCTTCGGGCCGCCCTCGACCAGGACGTCGACCTTGCGGGTGTGCTCGTCGACCGTCGGCGTCCCCGAGCCGACCTCGGTGAGCACCTGGGTGGTGACGGCGAGGTCGTTCGTGTCGGCCACGACCAGTTCCAGCCGCTCGCCGCCGATCTCCTGCTTGAGTTCGTCGGCGGTGCCGCGCGCGATGACCTTCCCCTTGTCGATCACCACGATCGAGTCGGCGAGCTGATCGGCCTCCTCCAGGTACTGCGTGGTCAGCAGGACCGTGGTGCCATCGGCGACCAGTTCCTTGATGACCTCCCAGGTGTCGATCCGGCCGCGCGGATCGAGCCCGGTGGTCGGTTCGTCGAGGATCACCACGGTCGGCTCGGCGACCAGCGCCCCCGCGAGGTCGAGCCGGCGCCGCATCCCGCCGGAGTACGTCTTGGCCGGCCTGTCGGCCGCGTCCTCCAGCCGGAACCGCGCGAGCAGTTCACGCGCCCTGGACTTCGCCGCGGCCTTCTTGCTCCCGTACAGCCTGCCGACCATGTACAGGTTCTCGAACCCGGTGAGGTTCTCGTCCACGGCGGCGTACTGCCCGGACAACCCGATCGACCGCCGGACGGCGTCGGGCTGAACGAGCACGTCGTGCCCGGCCACCTCCGCTTCGCCCGAATCCGGGCGTAGCAGCGTGGTCAGGATGCGGACCGTCGTCGTCTTTCCGGCACCGTTCGGCCCCAGGAGGCCCAGCACCTTGCCCGTCGGGATCGACAGATCGACCCCGTCGAGCGCCCGTGTGGACCCGTAGGTCTTGACCAGCGCTTTCGCCTGAACTGCGAACATGCGCACACGCTAGACCCGGGTACCGACAAAGGCACCCGGGTTTTTCCCCGATCCGCTGCGGGCGAACGGCTACTTTTCGAGGATCGCGGTGACGCCCTGTCCGCCCGCCGCGCAAATCGAGATGAGCCCGCGGCCGGATCCCTTCTCGTTCAACAGCTTCGCGAGCGTGGCGACGATACGGCCGCCGGTCGCGGCGAACGGGTGCCCGGCGGCCAGCGACGAACCGTTGACGTTCAGCTTCGCCCGGTCGATGGAACCGAGCGGCGCGTCGAGGCCCAGCTTCTCCTTGGCGAACGCCGGGTCCTCCCACGCCTTGAGGGTGGCGAGCACCTGCGAGGCGAAGGCCTCGTGGATCTCGTAGAAGTCGAAGTCCTGCAAGGTGACTCCGGCGCGCTCGAGCATCCTCGGGACCGCGTACGCGGGCGCCATCAGCAGTCCCTCGTCACCGTGGACGTAGTCGACGGCCGCGGTCTGCGAGAACGTCAGGTACGCGAGCACCGGCAGCTTCCTGGCCTTCGCCCACTGCTCGGTCGCGAGCAGGACGGTCGACGCGCCGTCCGACAGCGGCGTCGAGTTGCCCGCGGTCATCGTGCCGTCGGGACCACCGAAAGCGGGCTTCAGCTTCGCGAGCTTCTCGACGCTGGAGTCGGGCCGCAGGTTCTGGTCGCGGACCAGCTTGAGGTACGGCGTCACCAGGTCGTCGAAGAAGCCGCTGTCGTAGGCGGCGCCGAGACGCTGGTGGCTGGTGGCGGCGAGTTCGTCCTGCGCCTCGCGGGTGATTTCCCAGACCTTCGCGGTCAGCGCGGCGTGCTCGCCCATGGAGAGGCCGGTACGCGGCTCGGAGTTGCGCGGGATCTCGGGGACGATGTGGCCGGGACGCAGTTTCGCGGCGAGCTTCAGCCGTTCGGGGAGCGTCTTCGCGGCGTTGAGCTGCACGAGGATCTGACGCAGGTCGTCGTTGACCGCCAGCGGGGCGTCGGACGTGGTGTCGACGCCGCCCGCGATGGCCGAGTCGATTTGGCCGAGGGCGATCTTGTTGGCGACGTTGATGATCGCCTGCAGACCGGTGCCGCACGCCATCTGCACGTCGGAGGCGGGAGTGGCGGGATTCAGCTTGCTGCCGAGGACGCTTTCGCGCGCGAGGTTGAAGTCGCGGGCGTGCTTGAGCACCGCGCCGGCGGCGACCTCGCCGATCACCTCGTCCTGGAGGGAGAAGCGGCTGACCAGGCCGTCGAGGGCGGCTGTGAACATATCCTGGTTCGAAGCTTTCGAGTACGGACCGTTCGAGCGGGCGAAGGGGATCCGGTTGCCGCCGATGATCGCGACCTTGCGCACGGGTGCCGTCCTTTTCGTGGCCATTTTTTCCACTCCTCCGTAGGCTCTCTCACACTGTAACCTACTAGCGAGTAGGTTAGACTGCGACGTGACGCAAACTGCACGGGAGGCACGTAATGGCTGACAGGTACCAGCAGTTCACGAAGAGCCCGGTGGGGAAATTCGTGGTGCCGAAGCTCGGCCTGCCGAATCCCGCCACGCTCCGCCGGTACAAGCCCGGTCAGCCCCCTCTCGAGGGTCCCGCACTTCTGGGCGCCGCGCCGGGCGGTCGCCTCGAAAAGGTGATCGAGGCACAGCTGAACCGCGCGGGCATCGAGGTCGTCTCGACGGCGGCCGACAAGCACGCCGCGCTCGTCTTCGACGCGACAGGCGTGAAGGACCCGAAGCAGCTTCGCGAGGTCTACTCCTTCTTCCACCCGGTGATCCGCAGCGTCGGGTCGTCCGGCCGCGTCGTCGTCCTCGGCACTCCGCCCGAGCTGGCCGAGGGACACGAGCGGATCGCCCAGCGCGCGCTCGAAGGCTTCGTGCGCTCCGTCGGTAAGGAACTGAAGCGCGGCGCGACCGCTCAGCTCGTGTATGTCGCCGAAGGCGCCGAAGAAGCCACCGAGTCGACACTGCGGTTCCTGCTGTCGGCGAAGTCCGCCTTCGTCGACGCCCAGGTCATCCGCGTCGGCACGGAGACCAAGACGGCCTCGGCCCCGGCCGACTGGTCGAAGCCGCTCGACGGCAAGGTCGCCCTGGTGACCGGCGCCTCCCGCGGCATCGGTGCCGCCATCGCCGAGGTGCTGGGCCGCGACGGCGCCCACGTCGTCGCGCTCGACATCCCCGCGCAGGGCGCGGATCTGTCCAAGGTGGCCAACAAGGTCGGCGGCTCGGCGTTGCAGCTGGACATCACCGCCGCCGACGCGCCGGAGAAGCTCGCCGAGTACCTGACCAGCCGCCACGGCGGCGTCGACATCGTCGTGCACAACGCCGGCATCACGCGGGACAAGACGCTGGGCAACATGACCGAGGGCGGCTGGGACTCGGTCATCGCGGTGAACCTCGCGTCGCAGCTCGCGGTGAACGAGAAGCTCCTGTCCGGCAAGGTGCTGCACGAGAACGGCCGGATCATCGGCGTCTCGTCGATCGCCGGGATCGCGGGCAACGTCGGCCAGACCAACTACGCCACCAGCAAGGCGGGCGTCATCGGCATGGTGAACGTCGGCGCGCCGAAGCTCGCGGAGTACGGCGGCACGATCAACGCCGTCGCACCCGGTTTCATCGAGACCAAGATGACCGCCGCGGTCCCGCTGTTCATCCGCGAGGCCGGGCGACGGCTCTCCAGCCTCGGCCAGGGCGGTCTGCCGGTCGACGTCGCCGAGACGATCGCCTGGTACGCGAACCCCGCTTCGGCCGCGGTCAACGGCAACGTGGTCCGCGTCTGCGGCCAGGCACTGCTGGGGGCGTGATCATGGCGGTCAAGGAACTTCGCGAGACGCCGAGCCTGTCTTCGTTGTATCCCAAGGCTCTGCTCGGCTCGCTGCGCAAGAGCGGCGGGGACGCCCTGCCGGGGACCGAGTTCGTCCGCGAGGGCGTGGTCGTGGACCCGGCGCATCTCGCCGCGTACAACCGGGTGTGCGGGTTCCGGCTGGACGACGTCCTGCCCGCGACGTACCCGCATATGCTCGCGTTCCCGCTGCAGATGGCGCTGATGACCGAACGCGACTTCCCGTTCCCCTTGCTGGGCATGGTGCACGTCGCCAACCGGATCACCCAGCACCGGCCGCTGCGGCTCGACGAGTCGTTCACCCTGCGCGTTCGCGCCGAGGATCTGCGTCCGCACGAAAAGGGCAAGCAGTTCGACGTGATCAGCGAGCTGCTGGTCAATGACAGTCCTGTTTGGACGGATGTCAGCACCTACCTGCGCCGGGGTGGCGGCAGCGGGGAGAAGGCGTCGCGCGGTCAGCTTTCCCAGCCTTCACCCAGCGCGATCTGGCACGTCCCCGCCGACATCGGCCGTCGCTACGCCGAGGTCTCCGGCGACCGCAACCCGATCCACCTGCACCCGATCACCGCGAAGGCGTTCGGCTTCCCCACCGCCATCGCGCACGGTATGTGGACGAAGGCGCACGCGCTCGCGGCGTTCGAAGGCAGGCTGCCGGAGGCGTTCACCGTCGACGTCAAGTTCAAGCAGCCGGTGCTGCTGCCGTCGAAGGCGGCGTTCACGACCTGGAGCGAAGGCGGGGGCTGGGCCTTCGAAATCTGGAACGCGCGCAAGCCGAAGCCGCATCTGGAAGGTTCAGTCGTCGCTCTCTGACGGCTTCCAGATCTCGCCCTCGACGAGGTCGTTGAACCCGAGCCAGACCAGGTTCATCAGCCACGAGGCGAGGACGCCGTCGGAGACATCGGGGTGGTCGAGCGCCCAGTCGGCCAGCGACTCGGCCGCCCCGACCAGCGCGGCGGACAGCCCGGCGCCGGAGAACTCGGCCTGTTCGCCGAGGCCCTTGCGGGTACCGGCGGAGACGACGAGCGCGGCGACCAGTTCGATCGCGCGGGTGCGCATGTCGGTGATCTCCGCGGCGAAGGCGCCGCCGACGGTCATGGCCTGGCGGTGCAGCACCGTCCAGGACTCGCGGTAGTCGGCGACGAACCGGTAGAACGCGCGAAGCCCGTGCCAAAGCTGCATGTCCGGCGGCAGGTCGGGTTTGATCCCGTCCTGCACCGCTTCCAGCAGGCGAGTGGCTTCACGGCGGATGCACGCGCCGAAGAGGTCTTCCTTGGAGCCGAGGTAGGTGTAGATCATCGGCTTGGACACACCGGCGACCTCGGAGATCTCGTCCATCGACGCGGAGTGATAGCCGTAGCGCGAGAACACCGAGACCGCTGCGTCCAGGATCTGGCGTTCCCGCACCGCTCTCGGCAGCCTTTTGGCGCGTTCGGCAGGACGCGGTACTTCCTCGGACACTCAGGACCTCCCTCTAGTTCCCGTAAGACGCTACCGGGCTGCACCCGGCACGGGTGATTTCGGCACGCTTGCCCGGCTACCTACTGGCGGGTAGCCTTACGCTTGGGTAGGCGGAGCTGGAGGGGCAGATGACCGAGATCGTGGGGCTGACCGGCCGCGCGCTGATCGACGAGCTGGAACGGATCGAGCCGGATTCGGCCGAAGCGCACTCGCTCGACGTCAACGAGGTCGCGGGTGCCATCGACCCGAAGGACCTGGGCAAGGACGACGTCCGGCGGCTGCTGACCGCGCTCGGACGGCTTGCCCAGTCCGCGCCCGCCTTCGATCTCCGCAAGGTCGACCCGGTCCGGTTCGCGAACCTCGTCGCCCGCGCTTCGCGCACACAACTCGAAAGCGTCGTCGCCGAACGGCCGCTGCGGGATCGCGTACTGCGCGAGATCTTCGACCGCATGGGCGCGCACATCCGGCAGGATCGCGCGAAGACACTGCACGCGGTGGTCCACTGGCGGCTGTCGGGTGGCACCGGCGACGGCGGATACGACCGCTACGAGACGGTGATCTCGCACGGTGAATGCACGGTCAGCAGGCAGATGAAGGAGAAGCCGAGGGTGACGATCACGATCGCGCCCGTCGATTTCTTCCGGCTCATCACCCACCAGGCGACCCCCGCTGTGCTATTCGTCACCGGAAAGATCAAAGTAAAAGGTGACCTGGCCTTCGCGGCGGGCTTGATCGGTTTCTTCGACCTTCCGGAACCGTCCTGAGTCCGGCAAAGCGGTTACACTTCCGGCCGTGCCCCGAAATTCTCCGAACCGGCGCTGGCGGGACAAGGTGCGCTTTTCCCGTCCGTTGCGGCTGCACAAGACGCGCACCGCGGGCGAGCACGTCGTCAACGCCTTCGCGGAGAAGCTCGAACTCGCGAAATTGAGCCCCGAACAGTTCGTGCAAGTGCTGGAAACCCTGCACATGCTGGGTGAAACCGGTGCGGGCATCGAGTTGAGCTCGCTGGAGACCGAGGTGCTCGTCGACATCGTGCAGCGGGCGTCACGAGAGCAGCTCAAAGCGATCGCCGACCATCCGGAACTGCGTTCGGCGTTCCTCGACGAGATTTTCCGCAGAATGTCGGACCATTTCGCCCCGGAACGCGCGCAACATGTCAACTTCGTCGTCGCGTGGCGTTTTACCGACGGTGACGGCGAAGACGGTTTCGATCGCTTTCAAACGGTCATCGAAGACGGCGTCTGCGTTTCCAGTACCGATCTCGCGCGTACTCCGGACACGACCATCACGCTGTCGGTCGACGATTTCATCCGGATGGCCACCGGTAACGCGGCCGTGGCGGCGATGTTCGTGACCGGCAAGGTGAAGGTCAAGGGCGAATACGCGCCGGCGGTGCGGTTCAGCGGCTATTTCGACATACCGAAACCGAGCGGCACTTAGCCCGGGGTAAGTAAGGCAAAGGTGTCCGGTGTTCGATGTGTCGTCAAGGCTTGATCTGGACGCCAGGTGGGTTTCAGTGTCCACAAGGGACATATCCCGGCGATTGAATGCCCGATTGATGTCTTTATGCGCGATTCTGCGGGCAGTCGTGAGTGCTAATGAGGGTTATTGAGGGAAAAGGCAAACGTGTCGCGGTGTGGGGCCGGTGTCGCTCCTGTGTACGCGTTCTTCTGGGAGTGAAGGCCTCCTTGCCTACCCTGACGGTAGTGAAGGAGGCTTTCACTACCATCGGATGTGAGCCCTGGTGACAGTGGGACGGCTGTGATCTCGGCGGCCGGTCGTGAAGTACATGAAGGCCCCCTTGCTTGCGTCTGGCGCAAGGGCCCGGGAAAGTCGCGGTCTTGCAGGTCAGGCGACTATTCCTGCATTGTCGCGGGGCCGCATGTGCCGGTCGTGGAGCTTGATCAACGGAGGATCAGGGACACTCAACGTCCCTGATCTTCCGTTGATCAAGGTCGAGCCGAGGTGGGGCAGGCCTGATTCTGGATGCCAGTGGGCCTTCAGCGTCCACAAGGGACACCGCCAGCCGATCGACTGTCCGATTGATGCCGCTAAATACGTTTCCGTGCGGGGTCGTGAGTGTTAATGAGGGTTAGAACGACCCACATCACTCACGACTCCCTCGCGAAACCCCGCAACTCACCCAAATCGGGCACGTTTGTCCCGAGAAGTGACCCTTATGGACAGTCGGGAGCCAGGTGAGGCCCCTTTTACGTGAACCCGCTCCCGCCGGGTCCGCCACGACACGTTCGCCTTGACCCGCTCTAGTAATGGAGCCGACCAGCGATTATGCGACTTTGCCGGGGCCCTGGCGTCTAGCGCAAGGAAGGGGGCCTTCATGTACTTCGATAAGGCGTGACTCGCGTGCCCGGATGCCGCACTCCCGCCCGAGACACGACACGTTTCCTTACCCCTCAATAGAACGACCCAAATCACTCACGACCTCGAAGAGTGTCCCTTGTGGACAGGCGGGAGCCGAGGGCCTCTTGTGTAAGCCGCTCGCGTCGAGCATGCCGCCCGTCCTAGCTTCGCCACTGGCAGTGTAGTGGCGAAGTTGGTGGCCTCAGCCCTCGACAACGCGGCCTTCGATCACCGGCGGCTGCCTCTTGGCGGCCTCGGCGGGCGGCGTGTCGGTGACGACCTCGCTGTCCACCACCATCACCGGCCCGGGTGACCGGTTGGCGAACTTGATCGCGCGGCGCTGCATCCGCTTCTGCCAGACCTTGCGCGCGACACTCCGCGTCGGCGGCAGGATGAACAGCAGGCCGATGACGTCGCTGACGAAACCGGGGAGCAGGATCAGCAGACCGCCGAGGCCGATCAGCATCCCGTCGGTGAGTTCGCGCTCCGCGTCGGCCGGGCGGCCGAGCCGTGCGGACTCGGCGAACGCGCGGCCGCCTTCTCGGCGGGCGAGCCAGGACCCGATGAACGCGCCGGCGAAGAGCAGCGCGATCGTGCCGAGCACGCCAATGGCCGAGCCCACCGCCCACACGGCGGCGATCTCGGCGACGACATAGAGCAGGAACGCGACAGCCATACCTGGACAACGTACGGCTTGCCCGTTTTGCTCCCTGCCCGCCGATACGGTGCTCGACAACGTCGAGCGGGTGGCGACCGAATTGCCGGAGCGCTACGTCCGGCGGAGCTGACCCAGCAGGTTGTCCACCATCGATCGCAGCGCGTCCGCCAGCCGTGCCGACTCGCCGCTCTTGAGCAGGTGCGCGACCAGTTCACTGCGGAGCGAACCGAGCAGGATGTGCGCGATGACCTCCGCGTCGAGGTCCGCCCGCGCCTCGGCGATCAGCCCGCTGACGTGTGCGTGCCAGGTGGCGTAGAGATCGTTCTGGTGCCGGTGTTCCGCGGACTTTTCGAACGCCGCCATGAGCGCGACGTTCCGGGTCGCCACCGCGACGACGGCGTCGAAGAACGCCGTCAGCCGTTCTCGTGGCGGAGCGCCGGGGCCGAGCGGTGGCGGGCCGGACGTGAACGCCTCGTTGTGGGCGCGCATCCGCTCCTCGATCAGCGCGCTCATCAGCCCGGCGCGATTGGTGAACCGGTGGAAGACCGTGCCTTTGCCGACGCCCGCCGCGGCCGCCACGCGTTCCATCGACACGTGGTCGGGACCGTGCTCGGCCAGGAGTTCTTCGGTGGCGCGCAGGATCGCCCGTCGGTTACGGGCGGCGTCCGCGCGTTCCGCTGCCATCGGTGCCCCCTCGACAAGTTGACCGTCGGTCCATATATTACCGGCAGAGAACTTGACCGGCGGTCCAGTTAGACGATGGGGTGAAGTGATGCGTGCTGTGCTGATGCGGGCGCAAGGTGGCCCGGAAGTGTTGCGGATCGAGGAAGTCCCGGTGCCGGAACGGAAAGCGGGTGAGGTGCTGATCCGGACCGAGGCGATCGCGGTCCCCTGGTACGAGATCCAGCTGCGGTCGGGGGCGCTGCCCGCCGGTGAACTTCCGGCGGTTTTCGGGCACGAGGCCGCGGGGGTGGTGATCGAGGCGGACGACGCCGCGCTCGTCGGACGCCGGGTCGTCGCGACGTCGATGACAGGTGGCGCCTACGCGGAGTTCTTCGTTGCGCCCCGGAAGGACACGATCGCGATCCCGGCCGGTCTCGACGCGGTGGACGCCGTCGCGGCGGCCGTTCCGGCGTCCGTCGCGCTCGCGCTCGTCCGGACCGCGAAACTCGTGGAGGGTGAGACGATCCTGATCGAGGCGGCCGGCGGCGCGCTCGGCGGCTATCTCGCCAGGTTCGCCGCCGGCCATCGCGTGCGGGTCGTCGTCACCGCCGGTGCCGGGAAGACCGACACGGTCACGCACCTGGCCCCGGACCTCGTGCTCGACCACCATGACCCCGAGTGGCGTTCGAAACTGCCGGACGGGATCGACGCCGTCTTCGCTTCCATCGGCGGGCCGGAGACCACCGGACTGCTCGCCAAGATGACACCCGGCCGGGGCCGGATCCTGGTCTACGGGCTGCTCAGCGGGTCGCTGCCGACGATCACGGCGATGGATCTCATGCCACGCGGGCTCACGATGGTCGGCTTCGGCGGCACCGGTTTCGCCACCGATGTGGACGCCGCCCGCCCCCTGGCACTGGACCAGGTGGCGAACGGCATGCTCACGGCGATCGACCGCGTCTACCCGCTCGAAGAAGCGGCGGCGGCCCACCAGCGAGTCGAAAGCCGTGCGGGCCGGGGCCGGGTCGTGCTGACCGTCAACTGACGGCCTCGTCGAGATACGCGGCGGCTTGGAGAGTGAACAGTTCGGCGTAGCCCGCCTTCGCCGCCATCAGCTCTTCGTGTGTGCCGTACTCGGCGACCTTTCCGTGCTCCAGCAACAGAATCCGCTCCGCCTGCCGGACGGTGGAGAACCGGTGCGAGATGTACAGCGTCGTACGTCCCTCCGAAAGCTCCCGTAGGCGAGAGAAGAGGTCGTGCTCGGCTTGGGCGTCCAGCGCGGACGTCGGTTCATCGAGGATCAGGATCGGCGCCTCCCGCAGGAACGCCCTGGCCAGCGCGATCTTCTGCCATTCCCCGCCGGAAAGGCTGACACCCTGGTCGAACCAGCGGCCGAGTGGGCTGTCGTACCCGTTGGGCAGCCGTTCGATCCGCTCGTCGGCACCGGCCCGTTTCGCCGACTCCTCGATCCGCTCGCGGTCGACGAGATGCGTCAGGTCGCCCAGCCCGATGTTCTCGGACGCGGTGCCCTGGTAGGTCACATAGTCCTGGAACATCGCGCTGATCCGCCGCCGCAGTTCGACCGGGTCGTACTCACGGATGTCGACGCCGTCGAGCAGGATCCGCCCGCCCGTCGGGTCGTAGAGCCGGCACAGCAGTTTGAACAGCGTCGACTTCCCGGCTCCGTTACGGCCGACGACGGCGACCGTTTCGCCCGGCCGGATCTCGAAGCTCACGCCGTCGAGTGCCGGCTCGGCGGCGCCCGGGTAGGTGAAGGACACTTCCTCGAACTCGATGTGTCCCTCCACAGTGGACGGAAGGGGGCGCGGCTCCGGTGGCGCGACGATCTCCGGTTCCGTGCCGAGGAAGCGATACAGCGTGTCGAGATAGAGATTGTTCTCGTACATGCCGGAAAACGCGGTGAACAGGCCCTGGACCGACGTCTGCACCGAGGCCGCGGCGGCCGTGTACAGCGCGAGATCGCCGAGCGTGAGTCTGCCGCCGACGGCCTCCAGCGCGATGTACAGCGCGATCGCGGATCCGGCGGCGGTGCTCAGCAGACCCCAGGACGTCGAACTGACGCTGCGCTTGCGGGTCAGTATCCGCTGGCGTTCGTAGAACACCTGGCCGAGCCGCTGGAACCGGTCGACGAAGTACGGGCCGAGGCCGAAGAGCTTGGTCTCCTTGGCGTAGGTGTCCGTTGTGACCAAAGAGGACAGATAGTCCATCCGCCGTTTCAGCGGTGACATCAGCAGCGTCAGCCAGAACGCGCGGGCACCGTACTTGGACTGCGAGATGAACGCGGGAATCGGCGCCACGAGTGCGACGAGCGCCAGCAGCGGGCTGATCGAGACCAGCAGCGCGACCATGCTGCTGAAGGTGATCGCCGTGCGCACCAGTCCCAGTGCCGAGTTCATCATCGACAGCGGCCGGGTCGGCGCCTCCTGCGCGGCCTGGCGCAGCATGTCGTAGGAGGCGGATCCCTCGAAATACGACAGGTGCAGCCTGCTCGCGTGACTCATCACCTGATGGCGGATGGTCAGCGTCATCCGTTCCTGCAACAGGGACTGACCATAGGTGGTCACCGCCTGCGAGAGCGCGGTGAGCACCAGCGCGCCGAACTGGAACAGCGCGACACCGACGATCGCGCCCTTGGTGCCGTGGCCCTGGATCGCCGCGACCACCGAATCGATCAGCAGCTTCGCGATGTAGGCGGTCGCCGTCGGAAGGAGACCGGACAGCAGGGTCACCACGGTGATCGTGATGGTCAGGATCGGGCTCGCCTGCCAGGTCAGCTTCGCGACCTTCGGGAGCCCGCGAACCGTACCCGCGACGTTGACCCACATGCGGTCGAGCCGTGACTTCAGATCCTTCGGACCGGTTTCGGGCTCGGGCTCCGGGATGTCGACCGGCCCGGTCAGCCCGCTGTCGGGCACCGTCGTCGGTGGACGGCGACGTCTGCCACCGCGTGCCAGGAATATCTCCATGCCGCCCCCGCCGGGCGGGCCGATCACGCGGGCCCCAAGGCGCCGTTGAGGAAGACGTCGACGAGTTCCATCGTGGTGGGTTCGTCGCCGTTTTCGTCGAAGCGCATCCGCCCGCTGAACAGCAGAGACAGGAAGAGCGCCGCCAGCTGCGCCGACGGCAGCCGAAGTCGTTTCCGCTCCGGTTCGAACAGTTCGGCCATGGCGTCCCGCATCACGCCCATCGATTCCCGCCGCCGGTCCTTTCCGCCGGGTTCGCGGCGGGCCGGACGGTTGCCGGAACCGTGCATCGCGGCCATCAGCGCGCCCATCCGCTGGAGGTGCGCGCTGAGTGCGTCGGCCGCCTCGACGAGCCTGTCTTCGAGTGGCTGGTCGAGGTCGATGACCGCGATCGCGTCGAGCACCTGGTCGGGCTTCAGCGCCTCGGCGAAGCAGGTGGCGAAGAGTTCGTCCTTGTCCTTGAACACACGGAAGACCGTGCCCTCGCCGATCCCGGCGGCGCGGGCGATCTGGGCCGACGTGACACCGGCGCCGTGCTCCACCAGTAAGGGCAGCACGGACTGGACGATCATCCGGCGCCTCTCGTCGGCGCTCATCCCCGGCGCTCTCCGCCGGGTGGTTTCGGGGGTGGTCATGCGAACAGTGTGCGGAGTGAGTGCTCACTCCGTCAAGTGGATTTGGCCGAGTGTACTAGGTCACATTCGCCCGGAAGTCACGCAACGTAAGACCCGTCTCCCCCGTCACCCAATCGTGTAAACGATTGCTCGATCCACGAGCACGGAGAGGGACGGGGGTGCGGAATGCGTGGCGGTGCCATGACAAAGCGACCTTGGCGGGTGACGGCCGGTTTGACGGCGGTGGTGCTCGCCGTGGCGGCGTGTTCGTCACCGAGTCCGGCGGCTCGGCCTGACGAACCCGATCAGCCGAACCCGGCCCCCGGCGCGGCCCCCGGTCCGGCGTTCACCGCGCCCTACCCGTTCGGCACGATCCAGCAGAAGGCGCCGCCGCCGGCGGACGGCGCTGTCCAGGTCGTCCGGCGCATCGCCACCGACAAGCCCTTCGTGTTCATCACGATGGACGACGGCGCGGTCAAGGATCCCGAAGCGCTGCGGCTCATCAAGGAGTCCGGCACCCATCCGGTGCTGTTCCTGAACCAGAAGTACGTAAAGGGGCATGAGGACTATTTCAAGGCCCTCCTCGACGCGGCCGGCGCGACGCTCGGCGACCACACCGTGAACCATCCGAACCTCAAGGGCAAGCCGTTCGAGTTCCAGCGCAAGGAGATCTGCGACGACGCGGACGCCTTCCAGGCCGAGTTCGGGATGCGGCCGGTGCTGTTCCGCCCGCCGTTCGGCAACTACGACACGAACACGCTGCGCGCGGCCTCCGCGTGCGGGATGCGGGTCGCGGTGCTGTGGTCCGCGGCGGTCAACGACGGGCATGTGCAGTTCCAGGTCGGCGACAAGCTGCGGCCAGGGGACATCGTGCTGATGCACTTCCGCAAGACCTTCACCCAGGACTACACCGCGTTCCTCGAGCAGGCCAAGAAGGACGGGGTCACGCCCGTTCCGCTGGCCGACTTCCTCGGCGCGTGAAGGCCCCTTCCCCCGGCTGAGGTTTTGAGTGACGAGCCGAGGGAAGGGGGCTTTCACGCGCGAAACGTCAGTAGGTGATCGCGACCGCGGGGTCGGCCAGCAAAGCGCCGACGTCGGCCAGGAACTCCGAACCCTGCTGCCCGTCGACCACGCGGTGGTCGAAGCTCAGCGAAAGCTGGAGCACCTTGCGCACCTTGATCTCGCCGTCGACCACCCACGGGGTGTCCTTGATCGCGCCGAGGCACAGGATCGCGGACTCGCCGGGGTTGATGATCGGCGTACCGGTGTCGACGCCGAAGACGCCGACGTTGGTGATGGTGATGGTGCCGCCGAGCATGGCCGCCGGAGTGGTCTTGCCCTCGCGGGCGACGTCGGTCAGCTCGGTGAGCGCGATCGCGAGTTCCTTCAGCGACATCGAATCCGCGTCACGGACCTTGGGCACGACGAGCCCGCGCGGGGTGGCCGCGGCGATGCCGAGATGCACGTAGTCCTTGTAGACGATCTCCTGTGCCGCCTCGTCCCACACCGCGTTGACGTCCGGAGTGCGCTTGGCCGCCAGGCAGACGGCCTTCGCCGCGAACGTCAGCGGGGTGACCTTGACCCCGGCGAACTCACGCGACTTCTTGAGCTTCTCCCGGAATTCCATCATCGGCGTGACGTCGACGGTGAGGAACTCCGTGACATGCGGAGCGGTGTAGGCGCTCTGCACCATCGCGGCCGCGGTGGCCTTGCGGACACCCTTGATCGGCACCCGGCGTTCCCGTGTCGCCGGGTCGTAGCCACTGTCCACAGCGGACTGAACGGGGGCGGCCGGAGCCGAACCGTTCGCGGCGGCCTGCACGTCGTCGCGGGTGATCACGCCGCCGTCGGCGGTGCCGGTGAGCGCGTGCAGGTCGACGCCGAGGTCCTTGGCGAGCTTGCGCACCGGCGGCTTCGCCAGTGGCACGTACCCGCCCTTGGGCTTGGCGGGAGCGGCGGCGACGGGAGCAGGCGCCGGCGCGGGTGTGGGTGCGGGTGCCGCCGGAGCAGCGGGTGCCGAGCCTTTCCGGGCCCGGCGCTGCGTGACGACCGCCTTGGAGCCGTAGCCGACCAGCGGCTTCATCTCCTCCTCGGCAGGCTCCTCGGGAGCGGCGGCGGCAACGGGGGCGGGGGCCGCCTTGCCGCCGGGGTCGACGTCGATGGTGAGGATCGGCGCGCCGACCTCCACCGTCTGACCCGGTTCGACGAGCAGTTCGGTGACCACGCCCGCCCACGGGATGGGCAGTTCGACGGCGGCCTTCGCGGTCTCGACCTCGACCACGATCTGGTTCACCGTCACGGTGTCACCCGGCTTGACCTGCCAGGCGATGATGTCGGCTTCGGTCAGCCCTTCGGCCGTGTCGGCGAGAGGGAATTGTTTGTACTCGGGCATTTCAGGAACTTCCCCCTTACCAGGCGAGTGAACGGTCGACGGTGTGCAGCACCCGGTCCAGGTCGGGGAGGTAATGCTCCTCGAGCTTGGCAGGCGGGTACGGCGTGTCGAATCCGGTCACCCGCAGCACGGGGGCTTCGAGCGAGTAGAAGCATTCCTGCTGCACGCGCGCGGCGATCTCCGAGGTCAGCGACGTCTCCGACGGCGCCTCGCTCAGCGCGATGAGCCGCCCGGTTTTGCGCACCGACTCGAACACCGGGTCCAGATCCAGCGGGGACAGCGTCCGCAGGTCGATGACCTCGAGGGATTTGCCCTCGTCGGCGGCCGCGGTCGCCGCGTCGAGCGCGACCTTCACCGAAGGGCCGTACGCGACGACGGTGGCCGTCGTGCCTTCACGGACGACACGGGACTTGAACAACGGGTCCGGCGTGCCTTCGGTGTCGACCTCGGCCTTCATCGCGCCGGAGTGGTACAGCTTCTTCGGCTCGAAGAACAGGATCGGGTCGTCGGATTTGATGGCCTGCTGGATCATCCAGTACGCGTCGACGGCGTTCGAGCACGAAACGACCTTGAGGCCGGGGACGTGCGAGAACAGCGACTCCGGCGACTCCGAGTGGTGCTCGACGGCGCCGATACCGCCGCCGAACGGCACCCGGATCACGATGGGCATCTTGACCTTGCCCTGTGTCCGGTAGTGCAGCTTCGCCACCTGGCTCACGATCTGGTCGAAGCCGGGGAAGATGAAGCCCTCGAACTGGATTTCGCACACCGGGCGGAAACCGCGGACGGCGAGGCCGACCGCGGTGCCGATGATGCCCGACTCGGCGAGTGGCGTGTCCAGCACGCGCTGCTCGCCGAAGTCCTTCTGCAGACCGTCGGTGATACGGAAGACGCCGCCGAGCTTGCCGACGTCCTCACCCATCATGAGGACCTTCGGGTCCTCTTCCATGGCGCGCCGGAGGCCGAGGTTGATCGCCTTGCCGATGGTGAGTTTCTGGAGGTCGCTCATCTCAGTGCTCACCCGCCCCGACAAAACCGTCCAAATAGGACAGGAACTCTTCACGCTGCGCGTCCAGCATCGGCGTCGACTCCGCGTAGACGTTGGCGAAGATCCGCTCGGGTGGCGGTTCGGGCATGTTGAAGCAGTAGTCGCGCAGCTCGGCCGCGAAGGCGTCCGAATCGGCCTGAACCTGGTCGAAGAACGCCTGGTCGGCGAAGCCGCCGCGGGCGAGGTACGCCCGGACGCGCTCGATCGGGTCCTTCAGCTTCCACTCCTCCAGCTCGTCGGAGAGCCGGTAGCGGGTGGGGTCGTCGGTGGTGGTGTGCGCGTCCATCCGGTAGGTGAACGCCTCGATCAGCACCGGGCCGTTGCCGTGACGGCATTCCTCCAGCGCCCAGCGGGAGACCGCGAGGCAGGCGAGGACGTCGTTGCCGTCCACGCGGATGCCGGGGAAGCCGTAACCGCGGGCACGCTGGTACAGGGGCAGCCGCGACTGGCGTTCGGTGGGCTCCGAGATCGCCCACTGGTTGTTCTGGCAGAAGAACACGAGCGGCGCGTCGTAGACGGCTGCCCAGACGAAGCCTTCGTGCACGTCGCCCTGCGAAGTCGCGCCGTCACCGAAGTAACAGATGGTGGCTTCGCCGTCGTCGTCGCCGACCTTGCCTTCGAACTTCTGACCCATCGCGTAACCGGCGGCGTTGAGCACCTGGTTGCCGATCACGATGGTGTACGGGTGGAAGCCGTGGGCCTTGTAGTCCCAGCCACTGTGGTCGGTGCAGCGGAAGATGCCGAGCACCTCTTTGAGGTCGACGCCGCGGGCGTACGCGACACCGTGTTCGCGATAGCTGGGGAACGCCATGTCCCGCTTCCGCAGCGCGCGGCCGGAGCCGATCTGCGCGGCTTCCTGGCCGAGCAGCGGGACCCAGATGCCGAGCTGGCCCTGACGCTGCATCGCGTTGGCCTCGCGGTCCGCGCGGCGGACCAGGACCATGTCGCGGTACAGGCCGCGAAGGGCTTCGGCGTCGATGTCGTCGACGTACCGGTCGAATTGCGGCGAGGAGACCCGTTCGCCTTCGGGGGTGAGCAGCTGAGTCAGCTCAGCGCCACCTTCGCTCGTTGCTCGCAAACCGGCGATCACCTGTTCGGGGGAAGGTTGCGCCGCTACCGCGGCGGGTCCATCTCCAGGCTCCGGGTGCGTCCAGTGTTCGGACGGCATGCGCTGTTCTCCTTGGTGTCGGCGCCTCTGGCGGCCACTTGTGGCGGCCACAGTGACTGCGCCGGCGGGGACCAGCGCGTCGGATCTGAAGCGCTGGGTCACCATCGGCGTTGACGGTTCGTGCGCACATCCTGGCATGCCGGATGCCGTTTTGGTCAGTGGCGGATGCTGATTTGTTGCTGAGAAAGGGTGTCTGATCAGGGGAAATGCTAGGAAGACCGAGTGTGGGGCCGCCGAAAGTAGGGGATTCACCCGCGCGCCGACCAGCGGGCGGCGCGTCCGGACGGGTGTCCTGTGCGGCTTGATCGATGACGATCCGTGCCCGCCGTTGTGACCCATCACACCCTCCCGTCCCCGTGGCAGGATGGCGGACGTGGAGCAGAAATCCGTACGCGAAACCGTGGTTTCGAACTGGGCGCACGACGTCCTTCCCAGCCTGTCCGGCCTGGTGGCGATCCCCGCCTTGTCGCCGGCCTTCGATTCCGAGTGGGCGAAGAGCGGTCATCTGGCCGCCGCCGTCGAGCATGTCCGGTCCTGGATCGCCGCCCGGGAAATCCCCGGCGTGACGCTCGAGGTCGTGGAGCTCGAAGGCCGCAGCCCGTTACTGGTCGTCGACATCCCGGCGACGTCCGAGGCGGCCGACAAGGGCACCGTGCTGATGTACGGGCACCTCGACAAGCAGCCCCCGGTCGGTGGCTGGTCCGAGGGCCTCGACCCGTGGACGCCGGTGATCCGCGACGGTCGGCTGTACGGCCGCGGCGCGGTCGACGACGGCTACTCCGGCTACGCGGCGACCACGGCGATCGAAGCCGTGCGCGCCGCCGGTGGCGAGCACTCCCGCGCGGTCGTGCTGCTCGAGACCGGTGAGGAGTCCGGCAGCCCGGACCTCCCGGCGTACGTCGAGCACCTGAAGGAGCGGCTCGGCGCGGTGTCGCTGGTCGTCTGCCTCGACGCGGGCGGCACGGACTACGAGCGCCTGTGGCTGACCACCAGCCTGCGCGGGATGTTGCACGTCAACGTCACCGTGAAGGTGCTCGAATCGGCGCAGCATTCCGGCATGGCCAGCGGCATCGTGGCGAGCTCGTTCCGCGTGCTGCGCGCGTTGCTCGACCGGATCGAGAACGCCGAGACCGGCGAGATCAAGCTCGCCGAACTGAGCGTCGACATCCCGGAGAACCGCGTCGACGAGGCGCGCGGCGTCGTCGAGATCGCGCCCGGCGCGGCGAAGACGCTCTTCCCCGTGGTCGGCCGTCCGGTTTCCGACGACGATCTCGAACTGCTGCTCAACAACTCGTGGCGGCCGACGCTTTCGGTGATCGGCGCGGAAGGCTTCCCACTCCCGGCGGAGGCGGGCAACGTGCTGCGCGCCAGCACCACGCTCACGCTGAGCTTCCGGCTTCCCCCGACCGCCGACGCGAAGGCCGCGATGGAGGCGGTTCGCCGTGTCCTCACCACCGACGTCCCCTACGACGCTTCGGTCGAACTCGGCGACTTCCAGGCCGAGAACGGCTGGAACGCGCCGGACACCGCGCCGTGGCTCGACGAGGCCCTGCACCGCGTGAGCGGCGAGGTCTTCGGTGCGCCGCACAAGAGCTACGGCATGGGCGGATCGATCCCGTTCATGGGTCTGCTCGGCGAGAAGTACCCGGACGCGCAGTTCGTGGTCACCGGCGCCTGCGGCCCGGACTCGAACATCCACGTGCCCGACGAGTGGCTGAACATCGACTTCGCGCAGCGGGTCACCGAGGCGGTCGCGCACATCCTCGACGCGCACGCGCGGAGCTGATTTCCCCACTCACGCTGCGATGAAAGGTCCTTTCCTTGCAAAATTTGCCAGGAAAGGACCTTTCATGGCGCGTACGGGAGGATCATGTTCGAGGGTTTCGAGCTCGAGAACGTCGACGTCGGCGAAGCGACCTTAAGAGTCCGTCACGGCGGCTCGGGACCGCCTCTCGTTCTGCTGCACGGACATCCACGCACCCACACCACCTGGTACGACGTCGCGCCCCGGCTCGCGGACGCGTTCACCGTCGTCTGCCCGGACCTTCCCGGTTACGGCCAGTCCTCGAAACCCGAGACCACCGAAGACCACTCCGCGCATTCGAAACGCGCCATGGCGAACGACATCGTCGCGCTCATGAGCCATCTCGGCCACGACCGGTTCGCCGTCGCCGGGCATGACCGCGGCAGCGCCGTCGCCTACCGGCTGGCCTTCGATCACCCGGAAGCCGTCACGAAGCTGGCCATCCTCGACGGCATCCCGATCGGCGAGCATCTTTCCCGCGCGGACGCGAAGTTCGCACAGGCCTGGTGGCACTGGTTCTTCTTCGGCCAGCTCGCGAAACCCGCCGAACGCGTGATCAACGCCGATCCGGACGCCTGGTACCGCGGTGATCCGGCGAAGATGGGGGCGGAGAACCACGCCGATTACCTGCGAGCCATCCACGATCCCGAAACCGTCCACGCCATGCTCGAGGACTACCGAGCCGGTCTCGGGCCCGACCGCGCGGCCGACGACGTCGACAAGGCGGCCGGGAACAAGATCGGGTGCCCGGTGCTGGTCCTGTGGTCCAGCCTCGACGATCTCGGCGAACTGTACGGCGATCCGGTCGCCGTCTGGCGTGAGTGGGCCGAGGACGTCCGGGGGTTCGCCATCGAGTCCGGGCACCACGTGGCGGAGGACAACCCGGCCGATCTCGCCGCCGCGCTACGGGAGTTCTTGGGCTAAGCGAACTTGTTCAGCGCGGCGGCCAGTTCCGTCAGCTGCGGCGTGAACCGCTGGTAGGAGAACGGCGTCTCGTTGTTCCAGGGGATCAGTTTCCCGGCTTTCACCGCGGGCAGCTGGGCCCAGGTCGGCACCCCGCCGAGGCCTTCCGGGCCGAGCGAGAGCGAGCCGCCCCGGTTGTCGTACATGATCACGTCGGCGGTGTACTTGCCGATGTTCTCCCAGCTGATCTGCTGGTAGTAGCCGCCCTGGCTTTGGTCCGGCGCTTCGGGGAGGACGAAGTCCATGCCCTTGTTCTGGTAGTGCTTCGAGGTCGCGAACATCGGCGGGTTCGCGACGTAGACGGTGTCCTTCTGCGCGGAGACCAGGAGGACCTTCAGCCCGGACGACTTCTTGACCGCGTCGCTGAGCGCGGCGTCGGCCTTTTCGTACTCGGCCTTCGCGGCCTGGATCGCCGGAGTCTCCGTGTCGGCGCCGAGTGCTTTCGCCAGCGCGATGAACTTCGCGATCCCCTCCGGCATCGCGAGCCCCTGCAGCCGGATGCCGACGCTCGGCGCGGCCTTGTCGATCTTCTCCGTCTGCGTGTCCGGGACGTACCACATCTGGTCCTTGAGGTACATCACGCTGACCAGCAGCTGCGGGTTCAGCGAGACGAACTTGTCGAAGTTGAACTCGTTCCAGACGTTCCCGAGCGACGTCACCGCGTTCAGGTCGACGCCGCCCGCCTGCGGGTCCGGCTTGCCGTCGGCGAACTTCGACGGGCCGAAGATCCCGACGGACTTCACGCCCAGATCCCACAGCGCCGCGGCGGCGGTCACCTGTGCGACGATCCGGGTCGGCCGCTCGCCTTCGAGTTTGCGGCCGCGGTCGTCGGTGTACGACCACGTCGTGCCTGCCCCTGACGCGGGTTTCTCCTCCTGGTAGCCGCAAGCGGTGAGGAGGCCGGTCGCGCCGAGCGCCGCGGTGCCGGCGAGAAAGCCGCGTCGAGAGAGGTGCATGGAGATCTTCTTTCACCGAGGGACCGGAATTCGTCGTTAGGCTAGCCTCCCCTTAGTCTGAACGCCATGGTCCAGGTCACGGAGCGCGTCGGCTCACCGAAGACCAGCGTCTCCGTGCGAACGCTGGTCCTGGTGGTGTCGCTGGTCGCCCTCGCCGCGGTCGTCCTGCTGTCGATCGGCTTCGGCTCGAATCGCCTTTCACTCGGCGAAGTCCTGCACGCCCTCTTCGCCTACGACGGCGGCTACACCGACGTCGTCGTCCGCGACGACCGGTTGCCCCGGACGGTGCTGGGCGTCCTCGTCGGCATGGCGCTCGGGCTGGCGGGCTCGCTGATGCAGGCGATCACCCGCAACCCCGTCGCGGAACCCGGCCTGCTCGGCATCAACCACGGCGCCGCCGTCGCGATCGTGCTCGGCTCAGCGGTGTTCTCGGTGACTTCGCCCGGCGAATACGTCTGGTTCGCCTTCGCCGGAGCGCTGGCGGGCACCGCGCTGATCTCGGTGATCGGCGGGACACGGGGCGCCACGAGCCCGCTGCGGCTGGTGCTGGCCGGGGTCGCGGTCCAGGCGGTGTTCGTCGGCATCAACCAGGGGATGCAGATGATCAACACGCACAATCTGCAGGCCATGCGGTTCTGGCTGGTCGGTTCGCTGGTCAACCGGAACCTGCACACCCTCTCCGTACTGCTTCCGTTCTTCGTCGCGGGCGTGGTCATCGCGGTCGTGCTGGCCCGTGCGCTGAACGCGTTGGCGCTGGGCGAAGACACCGCCCGCGGTCTCGGCGCGAACCCGGCACTCGTCCGGATCGCCGGGATGGTCGCCGTCGGGCTGCTCTCGGCGTCGGCGACCGCGGCCTGCGGGCCGATCGCCTTCGTGGGGCTGATGATCCCGCACGTGGTCCGGTCGATGATCGGCCAGGACGAACGCTGGGTGATGCTGCTTTCGGCACTGCTCGGACCGGTACTGCTCCTCGGCTGCGACGTCCTCGGCCGGTTGCTCGGTTCGCCGGGTGAGATCCAGGTCGGTGTGATGACCGACGTCTTCGGCGGGATCGCGTTCGTGATCGTGGCCCGGCGACTGAAGGCGGTGCGCCGATGACCGCGTCCGTCCGCCGCGAGTCCGGTTTGGACAGCCGATCGATGGTCGTCGTCGCCACGCTGGCCCTGGCGACCCTGGCCCTCGTCGTACTTTCGGTCGGCACCGGCGACTACGAAATGAGCCCCGGCGAGGTACTCACGACCCTGGCCGGTCAGGGCACGAAGGCGCAGTACCTGGTCGTCATGGGACGTCTTCCGCGAGTGCTGGTCGCGATCCTCGTCGGCGCCGCGCTGGCGCTGGCGGGGACGATCTTCCAGACGGTGACCCGGAATCCGCTGGGCAGCCCGGACATCATCGGCTTCACCACGGGTTCGGCGACCGGTGGCATCGTGACCTTGCTGTTCTTCGGCGGCGGCCCCGCCGTCGTCTCGCTCGGCGCGCTGGCGGGCGGCCTGCTGACGGCACTCGTCGTCATGGCACTGTGCGCGCCGCACGGTCTGCTGAGTTCGCGGCTTGTGCTGCTCGGGATCGCGGTCAGCGCGGTGCTGGTCGGCGTGAACTCGTACCTGCTGGTGAAGGCGAACCTCGAAGCCGCCGCGCAGGCGGTCGGCTGGCTGGTCGGTGATCTCGCCGGACGCGACTGGAACTACTTCGTGCCGCTGGCGATCGCGATGGCGGTGTTCACTCCGATCGTGTTCGTGCACGGCCGCGCGTTGCGCATGCTGGAGATGGGTGACGACGCCGCCACCGGTATCGGCGTCGACGTCCCCCGCGTGCGGCTGACGCTGGTGCTGGTCGCCGTCGCGTTGGTCGCCGCCGCCACCGCGGCGACCGGGCCGCTCCCGTTCATCGCACTCGCCGCGCCGCAGCTGGCGCGCCGGATGACGCGCCTGCCGGGGCCGAACCTGGTGGCGTCGGTCTTCGTCGGCGCGACCCTGGTCGTCGCGGCGGACTACCTCGGCCAGCGTCTGCTGGAGTCGTCGTTGCTGCCGGCAGGCGTCGTCGCGGCGGCCCTCGGCGGTGCGTACCTGCTCTGGCTGTTGCTCCGACGGCGGGTCTAGGTCAGCCGCGTCAGCTGCACCGAGACGTCCAAAGTGGACTGACCGCCGCCGGTGAAGATGCCCTTGAGCGGCGCGACGTCGGCGTAGTCCCGACCGTAGGCGACCCAGACATGCCTCGGTCCGACCGGGATCGCGTTCGTCGGGTCGTAGGCCCACCAGCCGCCGGTCCAGACGTCGACCCAGGCGTGGCTCTCGCCTTCGACCATCTCGCCGAGCTTCGCCTCCGGTTTCGTGTGCAGGTACCCGGAGACGTACCGCGCCGGGACGCCGATCGCGCGCAGCATCACCAGCGTCACATGCGCGAAGTCCTGGCAAACCCCTTCGCGCGCACGCCACGCGTCGGTCGCCGTGCTGTGCACACCGGTCGTTCCCGGCTGGTATTTCAGCTGCTGGTTGACCCATTCGCAGACCGCGAGCACGGCCTCGGCCGGGTCGAGCCCCTTCCGGAGTTCGCGCGCGACCTTCGTCAGTTCCGGATCGCGTGGCGTGTACGGCGTCGGCGTCAGGTACTCGGTGCGGTGATCGACCACGGTGTCGCTCCGCAGGTCCTTCCACGACGCCGAGCGGATCGGCTCGCCTTCGTCGGCGGTCTCGACCACCGACGTCGCGAGCACGGTGAACTCGGTGTGCGGCGCGTGAAGGTCGAACGAGGTGACGACAGTGCCCCAGTAATCCGTGTACCGGTAGGCACGGGTCGCCGGCGTCGTCTCGACCCGGTTCACGACGGTGACCTGCCGCCGGTCGGACCGCGGGGTCAGCCGCGCCTCGTTGTACGACTGTGTGGCGGGCGTCGCGTACCGGTATCCCGTCCGGTGAGCCACCCGAAGTTGCCAGGTCACAGCGAAACCTCCGCACCGCTCCAGGCCACCCACGGCGACGAATGGAAGAACTGCACCGAAACCGCCTCGCCGATTTCCTTGATCGACGTCTGCAGCGAGTTGAGCCGCTTCGGCAGATCCTCCAGCAGATCCGACGGCCGCAGGAACTCCAGCTCGCTGCGGGCGCGGCCGAGCTGCCGCAACGCCTCGGACTTCTCGTTGGTGCGCGAGTTGACCCCGGGATCCAGCTGCTCCAGGCATTCCTCGGCCTGGCGCAGTGCGTGGAACACCGAACGCGGGAACAGCGTGTCCCGCAACAGGAACTGCACGACACGGGCGGCGTCGAGCGCGCCGCGATAGGTCCGCAGGTAGGTGTCCTGCGCGCCCGCCGACCGGAGCACCGTGATCCAGCCCGGCGACGACGCGCTGTCCTGAACCCGCGAAAGCAGCAGCCGCACCACCATGTCCGCGCGTTCGACCGAACGGCCGAGCACCATGAACAGCCAGCCGTCGTCCCGGCTCATCGTCGAATCCGCGAGACCGGCGAACATCGCCGCACGTTCCTCCACAAAGGACAGGAAGGCGTGCGGACCGGCGCGGCGCGCGTACCGCTGCCTGTCCGGTACCGCGTTCCACGTCGCGTTCAGGCATTCCCACAGCTCGGTCGAGACGACCTCGCGGGCACCGCGGGTGTTCTCGCGGGCGGAGTTGATCGAGCCGACGATCGACGCCGGGTTGTCCTTGGCGTAGGCGACCAGTTCGGTCAGCTTCCACACGTCGAGCGAGTCCATGCCCTCCGGCGAGATGCCGAGGACGGCGAGCAGCTGGCGGCTAGCGTGGTCCGGATCGACGCTCGCGTCTTCGAGCAGCTGGTGCACGGAGACATTGAGGATCCGGGAGGTGTCGTCGGCACGTTCGACGTACCGGCCGATCCAGTACAGCGATTCCGCGTTGCGGGCGAGCACATCAACCTCCCGTTAGGCCTGTTGCTGCTGTTGTTGCTGGGTCGTGGTCAGCTCGGGCCCCTGTTCGGCGACCAGACCATCCACTTGGGACAGTTCGCCGAGTGCGGGCCGTTCGAGCTCGCGCTCGGCGGTGGACGACCGCGCCGCCAGTACCCAGGTGTCCTTCGACCCGCCGCCCTGCGACGAGTTGACCACGAGACTGCCCTCGGGAAGCGCTACGCGGGTCAGTCCACCCGGCAGTACGAAGATCTCCTTGCCGTCGTTGACCGCGAACGGCCGGAGATCGACGTGCCGGGGCGCGAGTCGATCGTCCACTTTGGATGGAGCGGTGGACAGCTGGACGACTGGCTGGGCGATCCAGCCGCGTTTGTGCGCGCGAACCTTCCGCTTCAGCGCGGTCAGCTCGGCGGGCGTCGCTTCCGGTCCGAAGACGATGCCGTAACCACCGGAGCCTTCGACCGGTTTGACGACCAGCTCCTCCATATGCTGCATGACGTAGTCGAACTCGTCCGGCAGCCAGCACCGGAAGGTGTCCACATTGGGCAGCAGCGGCTTCTCGTTGAGGTAGTACTTCACCATCTCGGGCACGTAGGTGTAGACGAGCTTGTCGTCGCCGACCCCGTTGCCGACCGCGTTCGCGATCACCACGTTGCCCGCGCGGGCCGCGTTGAGGACCCCGGCGACGCCGAGCACGGAATCCGGCCGGTAGTGCACCGGATCGAGGAACTCGTCGTCGATCCGCCGGTAGATGACGTCGACCTGCTGTTCGCCCTCGGTGGTGCGCAGGTAGATGACGTTGTCACGGCAGAACATGTCGCGGCCTTCGACCAATTCGACACCCATCAGCCTGGCCAGCAGCGAATGTTCGAAGTACGCGGAGTTGTGGATACCCGGCGTGAGCACGACGACCATCGGATCGGCGACGTTCGCCGCGGCCGCCGCCCGCAGCGCGCGCAGCAGATGGGAGGCGTAATCACCCACTGGGCGGACCCGGTGCTGGGCGAACAGGTCCGGGAACACACGCGCCATCGTGCGGCGGTTCTCCATCACGTACGACACACCGGACGGGTTGCGGAGGTTGTCCTCGAGAACCCGGAACGTGCCCTCCTCGTCACGCACCAGGTCCACACCGGACACGTGGAGGCGCACGCCGTTGGGCGGGTTGATCCCGAACGCCTCGCGCTGGAAATGCTCGCACGAGGTGATCAGCCGCCGAGGAAGAACGCCTTCGCGCAGGATCTGCCGGTCGCCGTAGATGTCGGCGAGGAAGGCCTCCAGCGCGCGGACCCGTTGCGCCACACCGCGTTCGAGCTTGCTCCATTCGGTGGAAGTGATCACGCGCGGCACCAGGTCCAGCGGGAACGGGCGTTCCTGGCCGGACAGCGAGAACGTGATGCCCTGATCCACCATCGCGCGGTCGATCGCCGCCGACCGGGACGAGAGATCCGTGGACGTCAGCGCGGAGATCGACTCGTACAAGGCCCGGTACGGCTGGCGGACCGTCCCGTCGGCGGTGAACATCTCGTCGTACGCGCCCGCGTGCGGTCTCGACGGCGAGAGATAGCCGTCGAACTGCGCTCCGGGTTTCGCCGCCCGCCGCGCCGACGTCGTCGCCCGCGGGCGACGGCCCGACGGCGGAAGGCGCGGCGCCGAGTTGTTGTTCATGGTCGCCATACTCGCTCACCCTGCCATGTCGGCGCGATACCCCGCGTAAGGACAGTGACTGCCGAAACGGCCCTGTAACGTCGCGGTGCTGTGCTTGCCGCCGGATGAGTGGCAATATGCGTGCTCTCGACACATGGGAACTACAAGGAGTGACGACGTGGCCCGATTGAAAGCGCTCGCCCTGATCCCGGCGCTCGCCCTAGCCGCGGGAGTGCTGTCCGCTTGCGGTGACGAAGGCGGTTCCGCGGCAGGCGGAGTCCAGCTCGTCGCTTCCGGCAAGGTCACCACCTGCACGCACTTGCCCTACCAGCCGTTCCAGGTCAAGCAGGGCGACAAGATCGTCGGCTTCGACGTCGACCTGGTCGACCTGGTCGGCAAGAAGCTGGGTGTCGAGCAGAGCATCGTCGACATCGCCTTCGAGAACATCGAGTCCGGCGAAGCGATGAACAGCGGCCAGTGCGACCTCGCCGCAGCCGGCATGACGATCACCGACAAGCGCAAGGAGAAGTTCGACTTCTCCGACCCGTACTTCGAGGCGACCCAGGCGCTGCTGGTCAAGGCCGGTTCGCCGATCAAGGACCTGTCGAACGTCGCAGGCAAGAAGATCGGTGTCCAGTCGGCCACCACCGGCGCGGACTATGCCAAGGAAAAGGCAGCCGGCGCCGAGATCGTCACCTACGACGACCTCGCGCTGCTTGAGCAGGCCGTCAAGAACGGCACGATCGACGCGGGCGTCAACGACAACGGCGTGCTCTACGACTTCGTGAAGACGAACCCGGACACGACGGTCGTCACCGAGTTCAAGACGAACGAGTTCTACGGAATCGGCGTGAAGAAGGGCAACACCGCCCTGCTCGGCAAGGTCAACGAGGTCCTCAAGGCGTCCGTGGCGGACGGTACCTACGCGCAGATCTACCAGAAGTGGTTCGGCAAGGCGCCGACCTGGCAGCCGGGCGGCCCGACCGCCAGTTGATAATCCGTCCCCGGTGGCCGGTGCCCAGCGCACCGGCCACAGGTTTGTCGCCACCTGCTTGAGGAGAGAAATGGCTTTGAGCCGCCGCCAGCGACGTTCGGCGTTCCGAACCGGGCAATACGTCCTGCTGCTGGTGATCGTCATCGTTCTCGCGCTGCTCGCCGACTGGAGCAAGATCGGCAAGGCGTTCTTCGATCTCGACGTCGCCGCGAAGCAGTTCCCCGACGTGATCACGGTCGCGCTGAAGAACACCGTCATCTTCACCGCGCTCGGTTTCGTGCTCGGCCTCGGTCTGGGTCTCCTGCTCGCGCTGATGAGACTGTCCTCGGTCGGCCCGTACCGCTGGTTCGCGCGCGGGTACATCGAGTTCTTCCGCGGCCTGCCCGCGCTGCTGATCTTCCTCGCCGTCGGCATCGGCGTGCCCACGGCGTTCAGCACCCAGCTGCCGCGCAACGTCGCGATCATGCTGGCGCTGGGCATCGTGTCCTCGGCCTACATGGCGGAGACCATCCGCGCCGGTATCCAGGCGGTCCCGCGCGGACAGGTCGAAGCCGCGCGTTCGCTCGGCATGTCGCCTGCCCGCACGATGATCACCGTCGTGATCCCGCAGGCGTTCCGGATCATCCTGCCCCCGCTGGCCAACGAGCTGATCATGCTGACGAAGGACTCGTCGCTGGCCTTCCTGCTCGGCACCACGCCGGCACAGCAGGAACTCGCGCAGTTCAGCCGCCAGGCGCTGCTCGAGGCCAAGGGGCTGACCCCGATCGTCGTCGCCGGGCTCTGCTACCTGGTCATCACCATCCCGCTGTCGATCCTTCAGCAGCGGCTAGAGAAGAAATACGGGGCCGGAGTGCCCGGCGGAGGGACGGTATGAGCACCCAGACGATCGTCGAGGTTTCGGGGCTGCACAAGGCGTTCGGCGACCTCGAAGTGCTCAAGGGCATCGACCTGCACGTCGAACGGGGCCAGGTCGTCTGCATCATCGGCCCGTCCGGTTCCGGCAAGTCCACGTTGCTGCGTTGCGTGAACCTCCTCGAGGAACCGCAACAGGGCAAGATCGTGGTCAACGGCAGCGAGATCACCGATCCGGACGTCGACATCGACGGCGCCCGCACGAAGATCGGCATGGTCTTCCAGGCGTTCAACCTCTTCTCGCACCTGAGCGTGCTCGACAACCTCACGGTCGCGCAGCGCAAGGTGTTGAAGCGCGGCAAGGAGGAGTCGGAGCGCATCGCGCGCGAGAACCTCGCGAAGGTCGGCTTGGCGGAGAAGGAGACTTCACTGCCGACGCAGCTGTCCGGTGGACAGCAGCAACGTGTCGCGATCGCCAGGGCGCTGTCGATGAACCCCGACGTCATGCTGTTCGACGAGCCGACATCGGCGCTCGACCCCGAACTGGTCGGCGACGTCCTCGCGGTCATGCGGCAACTGGCGCAGGAGGGCATGACGATGCTCGTCGTCACGCACGAAATGCAGTTCGCGCGTGAAGTGGCCGACATCGTGCTGTTCATGGACGGCGGCGTGGTCGTCGAACAGGGCTCGCCGGACCAGGTCATCGGCGACCCGCAGGAGGAACGCACGAAGTCGTTCCTCTCGCGGGTGTTGAACCCGAACCACCAGGGCTAACGTCCTCGGAGCTGCGACTCCAGCTGGATCACCTTGGCGGCGACTTCGTGCGGCCCGGCGCCCATAAGGCTCACCCAGCCCTTGGCGTCCGGGCCGAACACGACACGGCCCTGCTCGGTGTCCATCCAGCCCGGTGGCCGCTCCACGCGTTTCCGGTTGCCGCCGCCGTCACGGATGGCGACGTACAGCCTGCCGAAGAAGGTGTGCGGCGACCGGATCCACTGCAGGATCTTCTTGGCGTCGCGGATACTCGGGCCGGTGCCGGTCAGCATCTCGCCCTTCATGAGGACCTGCAGATCGGCTTCCGCGCAGTTCAGCGAAGGCGTTCGCGCAGGGGATGCCTCCGGGAGCAGCCCGGTGAAATCCTGCGCGAGCGTGTCCGGCCGGGTCGGCGTCAGATAGACGACCTTGTCGACCAAAACGACAGTGACCGCTTCCCGGCCGCTGCCGGCGGCGCGAACCGTCCGTTCACGCCCCTCGGACTTCACCCACGAGTAGTACTCGACCGCAGGCCGCTGCAGGAAACGCAGCGTGTCGAGGAACTCGTCGTCGATGCGGCCGCGCCGGAGCAGTCCTTGTCTGTCCAATTCGGACTGTGCGGTGGCGGCGAGCTCACGGCGTTCCTCTGGCAGGTACCACTGCGCGCCACGAACGAGCGTCGGGTGGATGTCGCCGAGATTGTGTTGGTCCAGCAGGTTTTCGTAGGTCTGGAGCGTCAGTTCGACGGGCTTCTGCAGCATGGCTATGCGCCGATCACCGGCGGGACCGGCTTGTCACCGTCGTAGCCGCCGAAGATGGTGTCGCCGTCCTCTTCCTGCAGCGTGATCTTGCGCTGGTGCTCCTCGTCCTCGCCGCCCTTGCCCCCTTTACCGGCACCCATCCCGCCGCCGCCCATGCCCGGCGCACCGGGACGCCCCGCCGCGGGTCCACCCGCCGGTGTGCCTGCCGGGCCGCGCATCGCGCCTTCGCCGGGCATACCGGCCCCGACCGCGCGACCAGGCCCCATCGTTCCCGGCCCACCGGCCGACCCGCCGGGTCCGAACCCGCCACCAGGCCCGAATCCGCCGCTGAAACCACCCGTTCCAGGCCCGAATCCGTTACTTGGGCCGCTGCCGGGTCCACTGCCCGGTCCGAAGTTGGGCGGCCGGAAATCGCCAGGACGCATAGTGGGCGCGGGTTTCACGGACGAGAGGTCAGTCCCGTCGTTCGGCCGCGGCATCCTCGGCGGCTGCGAAATCTGTGGCATCCTCGGCGGCTGCGGAACCTGCGGCGGCCTCGGCGCCTGATAACCCTCGGCCCCGGGCGGCGCGCTGTACGAACTCGGCCCACCGGTGTATCCGCCGCCGGGACCACCCTGCCGCCCCGAGTCGCCAGACCCGCCGCTGAACCCGCTGACCTTGGTCTGACCAGGGTCGATGGGATCCGGCGTGATCGGCCCGGCGGAAACGTTCGGATCGTGCGCGGCCGGGTAAACCGGCGCGAGACTCTGCTGCCGCGGCTGGGTGCTCTGGAAGTACGGCTCGTAGATCTCGACGTTGTGCTTCGTGTCCGCGTCGAACTTCGCGGCCGCGATCTCGTCGTCACTCGCGCCGACGGACAAGATGTCCTCGGGCCCGCTGTCCCCGGCGCGCTCCTTCTCGACCGGACGGACATTGCCGCGCGTGTAGTGGAAAGAGGCGTTCTGGTCGAACATCGACTGCCGGGCGCGGTTCATGTTCTCGCCCGCGATCTTGGAGGTCGCGATGAGCGGGGCGAGACCGGCTGTGCCGCTGTCGGCTGCTTTGCCCTTCCAGAAGGAGCTCAGCGCGGTTTGGCTGTCTCCCATGACCTTGCTGATGTCTTCGTGGATGACCAACAGGTGATGGGAGGCGACCTGTGCCGCGTCGAGCCGCGTCGTGGTCTTGGGGTTGGCATTCAGTTTGGCGAATATTTCCCAGCCGCTGTAAGTCATTGTGCAGCCTTCAAATGCTGGATCGTGAACTCGGCGATCTTCACGCTCAAGCCGCACGGGTCGTTCAGGTGAGGGCTTCCGCGTCGCAGTTGCGTGACCAGGACATACGTCATGTCGTCGCGGAGGCCTACGGCGAGCTGACAAGCGCCTTGACCTTCACCGCCATTCGCGTACTCCACCGCGGGATATCCAGCGATGTCCGGCAGCGGTTTGAATGTCGTGACGCCGCTACCTTGGGCTTTGAGCGCATAGAGGTGGCTGAGACCGTCCGGCTGGCTGACGTTCAATGCACCACTGACGTTCCCTGCGGAGTTAGCGAAGATCCAAGCGCAGCCTCGCCCACCCGCGATGTCTTCGGCCGTTGCGCTTTTCAGCGCTCCTCCCACACTTTCGACCTCGGACTTTGTCGCAGCGCCACAGGGATCTGTGGTCAACAGGTCGGTCTTCAAGGGACTTTGCACGGCCGGAGCACCTGCTCGCGGCAGGCCTGTGGACGACGGCGCCGGTGCTGGGGGTGGGTTTCCCGAGGTTTTATCACCGTTGCAAGCCGTCGCAAGAAGCACGGTCGTGCAGGTGATCGTCGCGGCGATGATGAGCCGTCGCATCAGAGGGCCTTTCCTGCTTGCCGGATCGCGTCGAGCGCGGCCTCGTCTTGTCTCTGGTAAGCGTCGCGTATGTCCTGCAACGTTTGCATGTAGGCCGTTGTGTAGTCGATGGCCCCCTTCAAGAACGCTTGATAGGAGGCTCCTGACTGGTTCGCCAAAGCGACGTATCCATGACTGGCGACCTCGTCACCCATCGCATCGATACCGGTCAGGTGGGATGACTCTTCAAGTGCTCGACGGTATTGGTCATCAAGGCTGTCTTCGAGGGATTTGATGACCTTGTTCATCGCTTCGGGGTCGAACTCCCAGCCGCCGTTCGCCGACGCGGCGGCGAAGTCGGCCTTCGCCTGCCCGCTGCCCAGCTCGCCGTAGTTCGGCGGGGGTGGCGGCGGTGCCTGCGGCGCCGCCGAGTTCACCTGCTCGTAGATCCCCTGAGGGCCGCTTCCCGGTCGTGTCATGACGTGCCTCCCCGCACGGGCCGCGATGGGGCGCGACCTACCCGTAGTTCCCCACTGACTCCAATCGGTGACGATAGCAGCAGGTAAACCGCCGATCAGCCCCTTCGCGGAAGATCACCATCGAAAGATGGTGGATCGCCCTACTTTTGTCCCGATCGACGGGTTTCTCCTGATCAGGACTTCTTGAGGTGCCTGATCGCGGCCGCGGCGATCTTGGTCGCACTGCCGTTGGCGTATATGACCGCAGGGTGTCCGCTGACAGCGGCGACAGGCCTGAACATGGTGAGGCCACCGGACGCGTTCTGTGCGTATAGGGCGCTTAGACCGTCCTTGTTGCCGATGACCAGTCCGGCGCTGACCGCGCGGTCTGACCTGGTGGTTCATTGGCGCAGCCGCTCAGCGTGACACCGCGGCGATGATGATCGGCAGAAGAATCGCCGTCGGCCGTATCGGATTGCCGATCTTCCGGAGCTCTATAGCCAGCTCTGTCATGTCGCGCCCCCCGCACGGGCCACGAAGGACGCAACCTACCCGTAATCCACCCCTGACTCCGGTGAGTAACGGTAGCAACGACCCAGCCGTCCAGCGACGAGTCCGGCCAAGATCACCGACGCGGAGACGAACGGCCTGATCCGGAGCCCGGCTGGCCGTTCTGCCGTCGTAGACCCGTGGCAGGTTCCGGTCTACTGCGCTGGGCCACTTGCGAATCCGGTACGTGATCGGCTTCGCTGGTACCCGGGGAACGACGGGGGAGGGAAGCGAAACGATGCCGGGTTTTCGGCGCAACAACGGGCCGCGTGAGCCGGGGGAAGGCGAGCCGAACGGCGACGCGTCCCTGCCGCCGCTCGACCCGTTCGACCCGAACCCCGACAAGCGGTACGAGGTTCCGGCGTCCGAGTTGATGAAGCCGGGCACGACCGGTCTGCTCCGGTGGCGCCGTCAGGCGACCAACGCGCCGATCGTGCAGGTCGAGGACGCCTACATCACCGGGACGCTCGATCTGCGCGCGGCGGACATCAAGTATCTGTTCCGGTTCGAGCGGTGCCGTTTCGAGCATCCGCCGGACGTCCGCGAGGCGCATCTGCTGGGGCTGGTGTTCCGCAAGTGCTGGCTTCCCGGGCTCAAGGCGCGGAACCTCCGTACCCGCAACGACGTCCGCCTGATCCGCAGTGTCGTGCACGTCGACGGCGAGCACGAGATCGAGGAGACGACGGTCCAGCGCGGCGACGATCGTGAACGCGGGATGCCGAACGCGGCGGTCAACCTCACGGACGCGGTCATCGAGGGGTCGGTCGTGCTGACGCGCACGGTGATCTCCCATCCGCGGGGCAAGGCGATCCAGGCCGACCGGGTCACCATCGTCGGCGCGTTGCTCGCGTATCGGTTGGTGGCCAACGGAGAAGTCCGCATCCCGGGGATGCGGGCGGGCGGTAACGTCAACTTCTCGGGTGCGACGCTCAACAACCGGGATGGCTTCGCCCTCAACGGAAACGGTATCCACATCGGTGGCAGCCTGCTCTGCGAGGTGGACAACTACGGCCCCGCCGCGCAGCGGAAACGCTTCTCCGCCAGCGGAATCATGTTCCTGCCGAGCGCCACTGTGAACAGTGACATCATCATGCGCGAGGCCAGGCTCTCGGTGAACCAGTCCGGGCCGATCGTCGTGGACGCGTGGAAATCGAACGACCCGTACATCGATCCGCGACCGGCGTTGGTCGCGGATCGCATGACGGTCAACGGGAACCTCGAGCTGAGCGACGGGCTGCAGGCGACCGGGACGCTGCGGATGGTCAACGCGCGGATCGGCGGTTCGCTGCGGCTGGCCGGCGCCGAGGTCCAGGTCGTGCGCGGGCAGAGCATCCCGTACTACGACCGGGCGATCCATCTCGACGGGACGACGATCGGCGGCGACATCGAGGCGACGAGCCTGCGGGTGCCGTCGGGGCAGTTGCGCATGGCCGACATCACCGTCGGCGGCAACGTGCTCGCCTGGAATTCGCTGTTCCTGCATCCGCGCCGCGACGTCTTCTCCGCGCGGCGCGCGAAGATCGCGGGGAACTTCCAGCTCACCGACGCGACCGTGCAGGGAACACTGCGGTTGCAGGGTGCCGAGGTCGGCGGCAGCGTGAACCTCTTCGGTACCAGTCTGACCGAGCCGGGCGCGCGGACGAACACCAGTTATTCGCTGGACGTCCGCACCGCGCGGATCGGCCGCGACCTCGTCCTCACTGAGAACAAGGAGCGTCCGTTCGTCGCGCAGGGCGGGGTCAACCTCGACGGCGCCCAGGTCGCGCGGCGCGTCGATTTCCGTGGTGCGCGGCTCGGTTCCCTGCCGCAGCACGGGATCGCGCTCGACGGCAGCGACGTATCGGCCGACGAGTTCCTGCTCACCCCGGGCACTCCGCCGGACGGCCGGATCGTGTTGCGGCGCGCGCATTGCGGCACGCTGGGTGACAACGAGGCCTTCTGGGCGTCGGTGGCGGGGATCGAGCTGGAGGACTTCCGCTACGACGCGCTGCAGGAGGACATCGCCCTCGACGACGACCGGGCGATCGACCACCGGATCGTATTGCTGCGCAAGGCGATGGACGGTTATCGTCCGGGACCCTACGACCAGCTGGCCGCGACGCTGCGCGCGTCCGGTAATGAAGAGCACGCCTCCACGGTGATGCTGAAGAAGCAGCAGTTCCGGTACGAGGCGCTCGCGAAGGGCTTCAAGTTCTTCGGGCCCGGCGTGCACGTGTGGAGCTGGCTGCAGCGGTCGATGGTCGGTTACGGCTTCCGTCCGGTGCGCGCGCTCGGCTGGCTGCTGACGCTGCTCGTGCTCGGGAGCCTGTGGTTCGGGCTCGGTGTCGACGACTGCGTCACGAATCCCAAGCTCACCGTGAGCGGGCCGCGGTGCCTGGTCAACCAGGACGACACCGGACTGCAGTGGAATCCGGTGCTGTACACGGTCGATCTCCTGGTCCCGATCGTCGACTTCGGGAACAAGTCGCGCTGGTACATGCACGGCGTGGACAACTGGGTCGCGGCCGGGTTCACCGCGTCGGGCTGGGTGCTGGCCACGACGGTCGCGGCCGGTATCAGTCGGATGCTCCGCCGGGACAACTGAGGGTATTTCACATACCCTCAGTACGGAGGTATGTGATGACGGAACCCAGCGCCACCGGCAAGATCGCGATCGCCGCTCCGCCCGAGCAGGTGTACGCCCTGGTCAGCGACCCGGGCGCGCTCGCGGGAATGGCCGAAGAGTACGAGGGGCACCGCTGGGTCGGCGGCGCGGAGGGCGTCGCTGTCGGCGCGAAGTTCCGTGGTCGCAACCGTCGTGGGATCCGCCGTTGGAGCACCCTTTCGACGATCACCGACGCCGACGAGGGCAAGCGGTTCGCGTTCGAGGTGACCACCTTCGCCGGACTTCCCGTCGCGCGCTGGCAGTACGACATCGAGGCCACGGAGGACGGGTGCGTGGCCGTCGAGAGCGCCTGGGACCGGCGCCCTGGCTGGCTCCGGGCCCCGACGTCCCTGTTCACCGGGGTGTGGAAGCGGGACGACGCCAACCGGGCGAACATCGCCGCGACCTTGGCCCGGCTGAAGGCAACCGCCGAGTCCCGCGTTTAGTCCTCTGAATGCGGTGGGGAGGCGGGCTCACTCCACGAATCGCGACCAGAACTCGACCTGACGCGGTCCGCCGGGCGGCGGCGGGCCCAGCGGCTGGTCGCCGAAGTCGTGCCGCAGGTATCCCCGCAGGTCATACCCGTAATAGACGATGTCGGTCTGATACACCGACAGCACCGGATAGCCCGAGCTCCCGGCTATCCCCGGCAGATACCGATGCCCGCAGACGGGCACCAGCTGCGGTACCCGCGCGAGGTGTTCGCGGGCCCGCGTCAGCGCGTCGGCGAGGTCGATCGGCCGCATGCCCCACTCGGGCAGCCAGAAGCCGTTGTGCTCGATGTCGTAGAGCACCCCGTCGACCGGCCAATCCAGCCGTTTTCGCAGCTGTTCGGGGTTGCCGCAGCGCCAGTCCGGCCAGCGGTCGCCGATCGGCACCCCGGCGGCGAGGAAGGTCCGGTGATCGGCGGCGAACCGGAAGCCGAAACGGGTTTCGAGGTCGTCGAGCTCGGCCTCGCTCAACCCGGGGCGCACGGGTTCGGCCAAGCTCGCCTGGAGGTCGTGTGCCTCCTCTAGGGTGAAGGCGGGCTCAACTGTGGACATGTGTTCGAGCGTAAGTCGCGCGACGCCGAGACGCCTTCTCTTTTAACGCCGCTCCCATGTCCGCCCTCATCACCCACATGAGCCTCCTCCCTCGGGGTGAGCTCGCCCTCTCAACGCCTGGACCGCGGAACAGAGCGACTCCCGGTGTAGTTCACTCTTGTCGTGACTTCTCCACGAACGCAGTCCCGCGTGCGGGCGCCCGAGCTCGCCGGTGACGTCTGGCTCAACACCGGCGGCGAGCGGCTCACGCTCGCCGGGCTGCGCGGCCGCGTCGTCCTGCTGGACTTCTGGACCAGCGGCTGCGTCAACTGCCTGCATGTGCTGGACGAGCTGCGCCCGCTGGAGGCCGAGTTCGCCGACGTCCTGGTGACCATCGGCGTGCATTCCCCCAAGTTCCTGCACGAGGGTGAGGCGGCCGCGATCGAGGCGGCGGTGCGCCGCTACGAGGTGCACCATCCGGTGCTCAACGATCCGCAGATGACGACCTGGTCGCAGTACGCGGTCAAGGCGTGGCCGACGCTGGTCGTCGTGGACCCCGAGGGCTACGTCGTGCACGTCGCCGCCGGAGAGGGACACGCGGAGGCGCTACGCCGCGTGATCGCCGACCTCGTCGCGACGCACGAGGCCAAGGGCACGCTGCGCCGCGGCGGCAGCCCGTACGTCCCGGCCGAGGAGCAGCGCGCCGAGCTGCGTTTCCCGAGCAAGGCCGTCACCACCGCCGAAGGCCGGATCCTGGTCGCCGACACCGGCAACCACTCCATCGTCGAGTTCGCCTCCGACGGCGAGACGATCATCCGCCGCTTCGGCAGCGGCGCCCGCGGCGCGCAGGACGGGCCGTTCGACCTGGCGAGCTTCACCGAGCCGTCCGGGATCACGCTGTTGCCGTACGAGGTCGCGGAGCGCGCGGGTTACCACGCCGTCGTCGCCGACACGGCCGGTCACCGGCTGCGCGGTATCGACCTGATCACCGGTGAGGTCAGCACGGTCGCCGGCACCGGCCGCCAGTGGCGCGACGGCGTCGACACCGGCAAGGCGCTCGACATCGACCTCACCAGCCCGTGGGACGTCGCCTGGTGGGGCCCCGCGGGCGGCGTCGTGGTCGCCATGGCGGGCAACCACACGCTGAGCGTGTTCGAGCCGGTCTCGGGCACTATCCGCCGCTTCGCCGGTACGACCGTCGAGGGCCTGAAGGACGGCGATGTCCACGAAGCGTTCTTCGCGCAGACGTCCGGTCTCACGCCCGACGGGCAGAAGTTGTGGCTCGCGGACGCGGAGACGTCGGCGCTGCGCTGGATCGAACCCGAGGACGAGACGTTCACCGTGCACACCGCGGTCGGCGTCGACCTGTTCTCTTTCGGCCACGTCGACGGCCACGCTGACCAGGCGCTCCTGCAGCATCCGCTCGGCCTCGCCGTGCTGCCCGGTGACACCATCGCGATCGCCGACACCTACAACGGCGCGATCCGCCGCTACGACCCGCTCACCCGCCAGGTGACGACGCTCGCGACCGGTCTCGCCGAGCCACAAGGCCTGCTGGTGCACGATGGCTCGCTGCTGGTCGTCGAGTCGGCCGGGAGCCGGATCGGACCGGTGCCGCTCGGCGAACAGGCTGTCACCGGGGACGCGCACGCGGTCCGCCGTCCGCCGACCGTGCTGGCGCCGGGTGAGCTGGAGTTCTCCGTCGTCTTCACCCCGCCGCCCGGCGAGAAGCTCGACGACCGCTTCGGCCCGTCGACGCGACTGGAGATCAGCGCGTCGCCGCCGGAGTTGCTGGCCGACGGCGCCGGCGTGGGCACCGACCTGTTCCGCAAGCTCCGCTTCGCCGAAGGGGTCACCGAAGGCGTTTTGCAGATCGTGGCGCAGGCCGCGAGCTGCGACGACGGTGGCGAGCACCCCGCCTGCCGCATCACCCGGCAGGACTGGGGCGTTCCCGTGCGGTTCGAAAACGGCGGAGAAAGCGCGCTGAGCCTGGTCATGGCCGGGGATCCGGGTAAGTAGAGTCGTCTTCGTGTCAGATGGGCCGAAACTCGAGATTCAGATGCTGCAGGACAGGGTGCTCGTGAAGCTGTCGCCCGAGGACGGAGAGCGCCGGAGTTCCGGTGGGATCGTCATCCCCGCCACCGCGCAGGTCGCGCGGCGGCTCGCCTGGGGTGATGTACTGGGCGTGGGCAACAGCGTACGGAACGTCAAGACCGGCGACCGGGTGCTGTTCAACCCGGAGGACCAGCACGAGGTCGAGATCCAGGGCGAGGGGCACCTGGTGATGCGGGAGCGTGACATCCACGCGGTGGCGACCGAGCGGACCGAACACGGGACGGGGTTGTACCTGTAACTCCAGCCGCTGGAGGGGGTGTGAAGGGTTGGTACGCGACGAGCACGACAAGCCGGGCACCGACCTGTTCGGCGACGAACTCCTCCCGGCCGCGGACGGCGCTCCGGAAAACGACGAGGACCTGGTAGACGAGCTCTTCGAGGGCGACAGGGTGGTGCATCCGCCGCCGACGCCCGCGTCGAAGTTCCGCAAGGCCGTCGGCAAGGCCTTCATGGTCGCCGGGGTGCTCATGGGCCTGTCCGTACTCGCGTACGCGGTGGACCTGATCTCCAGCGCCGGCGACGTTCCGCGCGGTGTCACCGTCGCTGGGATCGACGTCGGTGGCCTCACGCACAAGGAGGCCGAGTCGAAGCTTCGCCGTGAGCTGGAGCCGAGGCTCATCGAGCCGGTGCGGATCCGCGCCGGCGACGTCCGCACGGTGCTGTACCCCACGTCGTCCGGTCTCGGTCTCGACTGGCCGCAGACGCTGGGCCGTGCCGGGCATCAGCCGCTGAGTCCGTACACGCGCCTGATGTCGTTCTTCAGCAGCCGCGAGGTCGGCGTCGTGACGTGGACCGACGCGCCGAAGCTGGAGAAGGCCGTCTCCGATCTGGCCGCCGCGAAACTGAACCGCCCGCCGGTCGAAGGGGCCATCACGTTCCAGCCCGTCGCGGGCAGCGACGGTGGCGTCCTCCCGGTCGCCGTCGAACCACGGGCGGGCCAGAGCCTCGCCGACGTCAAGACGGCGGTCACCGCGGTCACCGACGGCTGGCTGAGTGACGCCGGCGTAGAGCTGAAGGTGAACGTCGCGCCGGTGAAGGCGAACTCGCCGGGCGTGCACGCGGCGCTCGACAAGATCGTCGTCCCCGCCGTGGCGAAACCACTGGTGATCCGCGGCGAGGGCAAGGACGCGACGCTGAAACCGGAGACGATCGCGGCGTCCTTCCAGTTCGCCCCGCGCGACGACGGCAATCTCGAAGTCCGCATCGACCAGGGGAAACTGCGGGCGGTGGCACAACCACAGCTGAAGGCGACCGAGACCGACGGGGCGGACGCGCAGATCGTCTTCGTCGGCGACCGACCGGCGGTCCAGCCGTCGAAGGACGCGCGGAAGGTGAACTGGGATCGCACGTTCGCCGCACTGACCTCGGTGCTCACGAAGAGTGAAGAGCGGGAGCTGACGGCGGTCTACGACGCCAGCAGCCCGGCCGTCAGCACCGACGCGGCGAACGTCCTCGGCATCAACGAGGTCATCGGCGAGTTCACCACTTCGGGACTGAGCGGGCCGTCGATGACGAACGTGCAGGCGCTGGCCACCCGCGTCTCCGGCGCCATCGTCAAGCCGGCCGAGACGTTCAGCCTCGGCGCGCGGTCCGGGCCGAGGACGGCGAACGCGGGCTATGTCCCCGCGCCGGTGAACGAAGACGGCACCGGCCCGGTCGCGGTCGGCGGCGGCGTCTCGCAGCTCGCGACGACGCTCTACAACGCCGCGTACCTGGCCGGACTGGCCGACGGCGGGCATCTGGAGCACGACCATTACCTCGACCGCTATCCGGTCGCGCGTGACGTGAAGGCCATCGGCGACGACGGCGCGCCGGTCGAAATGCAGATCGTCAACGACGCCCCGACCGGTATCGCCATCCAGGTCATCCCCGCCAACGGCTCGGTGACCGTGCGGATCTGGGGCACCAAACGGTTTTCGGTACAGAGCACCGGCGGCGAACGGCACTCGTACGTCGCACAGCCGGTGCGGGTCGGCTCCGGCCCCGGCTGTGTGCCGGACCCCGGTGCCGCCGGCTTCAGCACTTCCGACACCCGTGTGCTGATCGACGTCGTCTCCGGCACCGAGGTCCGCCGCGAGACCCGCAACGCGACCTACTCGCCGCGTCCGACGGTCATCTGCGCCTGAGCGCCTATTGCAGCACCATGCAACCGCGGGCTTCGAAGTCCGGGAGCCACGAAGGCTCCCGGAAGTCCTTGTTCCAGCGTAGATCCAGTTTGTCCAATTTGGACAACCGGGCCAACGATGACGGAAGGGAGATGAGCTGGTTCTCGCGCAGATCCAGCTGACGCAACTCGGTCAGCTGCCCGAGGGAAGACGGCAACGACGTCAGCCGGTTCTTCCGCAGATGCAGTTCCCGTAGCGAGGAAAGCGTTCCCATCGATTCCGGAACTTCCGTCAAACCGTTGCCGTACAGGCGAAATTCACGCAAGGACGTCAGCCCGGACAGATCTTCCGGCAAGGTGGAAATGCGGTTGTCCGTGCAGCCCAGGTATTTCAGCCGCCCGAGTGAGCACAGCGCGGCGGGAAACTCGGCGAGCCGGTTGTCGCTCAGATAAAGGTATTCCGTCAACCCCGCGAGGTCGCCGAGCTCGTCCGGCACGGTCGAAAGCTCGTTGTGCCCCAGATCCAGGGTGTGCAGCTGCCGCAGGGCGCCGATCGAAGGCGAAATGGCGGTCAGCCGGTTGGTGGCCAGATTCAGTACCCGCAGCCCGGAAAGCGACCACAGTTCCTCGGGGACCGAGGTCAACTGGTTGTCGTACAGGTCCAGGTATTCGAGCGAGGCCGGGAGGGAAAGGTCGCGCAGGGAGGTCAGCCCCTGTCCACTGAGTTCGAGTCGAGTGGTCACAGGGGCCGACCCTAGCCCTGGTCAAGTCGGCCTGGTCAGGTCACGGCGCGATGCCCGCCACCCTTGACCTTCGCGTAGATGGCGGCCGCGGCGATGACGCCGACGACGGCCGCGCCGACCTGGAAGGCGTGCCGGATCCAGTCGATGCCCGCCGTGTCACGGACACCGAACACGCCGGCCAGCCAGTTGCCGATGAACGCGGCGATGATGCCGACCACGATCGTCAGCCACATCGGGATCTTCTGATCGCCGGACGCCAGCATCCGGCCGATGACACCGAGGATCAGACCGACCACGATCGTGGTGATGATGCCCCAAAGGCCACCCAACATGGTTTCCTCCTTCGCTGGAGATCGATGAGCCCACGGTGGCACCGATCCGGGCTCATCGCGCCTCAAGCCCCCTTACCGGGTGACACCCCGGCGTCCGTAGAGGTTCGCGGCGAGGGTGACCCCGAGGGCCGCGACCACGATCTGGGTGATCAGCTCCAGCCAGTCGAAGCCGTTGGTGTCCGCGTAGCCGAGACCGCGGGCGATCCAGGTACCGATGAAGGCGGCGACGATACCGACGATGATCGTCAGCCAGATGGGGATGGACTGCTTGCCGGGGGCGAAGAACCTGCCGAGCACCCCGAGGATCAAACCGACCACGATCGCCGTGATGATGCCGGTGACTGTCATTGAGACTCCTTTGCCGAGGTCTCCGCCGGGAGGCGGACTCAGCACGGAGATGCCCGCCGAAAACCCCCTCGAAACCAGAAGAACCCCCTCCGCTCGGGAGGGGGTTCTTCCAGTGTCCGAATGGCCTAGAACATGGCCTAGAACGCTGCTTCGGAGAGCTCCATGAGGCTGTTGTCCGCGGCCTCGACGATCGCGCGGCGCGCGGTCAGTTCCGGCAGCACGCTCTTCGCGAAGAACGACGCCACGGCGATCTTGCCCTCGTAGAACGGGGTGTCCTTCGCCGACGCGCCCGCGTCGAGCTTGGCGATGGCGACCTCGGCGTGCTTGATGAGCTGCCAGCCGATGAGCAGGTCGCCGACCGACATCAGCAGGCGGACCGTGTGCTGGCCGACCTTGTTGATGTTCTGCGGGTCCTCCTGCGACGAGGTCAGGTAGCCGATCAGCGAGCCGAGCATGCCCTGGGTGTCCTCGAGCGCCTGCTTGAGCAGACCGCGCTCGTTCTTGAGCCGCCCGTTGCCGACCTCGGACTCGATGGTCTTCGTGATCTCCCCGGCGACGTAGGCCAGCGAAGCGCCCTTGTCGCGGACGATCTTGCGGAAGAAGAAGTCCAGCGACTGGATGGCCGTGGTGCCTTCGTACAGCGAGTCGATCTTCGCGTCACGGATGTACTGCTCGATCGGGTAGTCCTGCAGGAAGCCGGACCCGCCGAGGGTCTGCAGCGACTGCACGAGCTGCTCGGTCGCGCGCTCGGAGCCGACGCCCTTGACGATCGGCAGCAGCAGGTCGTTGACGCCGTGCGCGACCTTCTGCGAAGCCTCGTCGCCCTCGCCGGTCCACACCTGGTCCTGGAACGACGCCGTGTAGAGGTACACCGCGCGCAGACCCTCGGCGTACGCCTTCTGCAGCATCAGCGAGCGGCGGACGTCCGGGTGGTTGGTGATCGTGACGCGCGGCGCGGTCTTGTTCAGCATGTTCGGCAGGTCGGCGCCCTGGACGCGCTCCTTGGCGTACTCGAGCGCGTTGAGGTAACCGGTCGACAGCGTCGCGATGGCCTTGGTGCCGACCATCATGCGGGCGTACTCGATGACCTGGAACATCTGCGCGATGCCGTCGTGCACCTCGCCGAGCAGCCAGCCCTTGGCGGGGGTGCCGTGCTGGCCGAAGGTCAGCTCGCAGGTGGTGGAGGCCTTGATGCCCATCTTGTGCTCGACGTTGGTGACGAAGGCGCCGTTGCGCTCGCCCAGCTCACCGGTCTTGCCGTCGAAGTGGAACTTCGGCACGAGGAACAGCGACAGCCCCTTGGTACCGGGCCGGGTCTCGATGCCGGGGCCCTCGGGACGGGCCAGCACCAGGTGCATGATGTTCTCGACCATGTCGTTCTCGGCCGAGGTGATGAACCGCTTCACGCCGTCGATATGCCAGGAGCCGTCCTCCTGCTTGACGGCCTTGGTGCGGCCGGCGCCGACGTCGGAACCGGCGTCGGGCTCGGTGAGCACCATCGTCGCGCCCCAGCCGCGATCGATCATGATCTGCGCCCACTGCTTCTGCTCTTCGGTGCCGTTCTTGTCGACGATCCCGGCGAAGCTCGGACCCGCCATGTACATGAACAGCGGCGCGTTGGCGCCGAGGATCAGCTCGGCGGCGGCCCACTGCACGGTCGGGGGCAGACCGAAGCCGCCCAGCTCGTTCGGCAGGCCCAGTCGCCACCATTCGCCGTCCATCAGCGCCTTGTAGCTCTTCTTGAACGACTCGGGGATCTTCACCGAGAAGGTCTTCGGGTCGTACACCGGCGGGTTGCGGTCCGCGTCGGCGTACGAGTCGGCGAGGGGACCGGAAGCGAGCTTGTTCAGCTCGGTCAGCACGCCTCGCGCGGTCTCCTCGTCGGATTCCGCGAGGACGCCCTTGCCGAGGCGGTCCTGCACGCCGAGTACCTCGAAGAGGTTGAACTCCAGGTCTCGGACGTTGCTCTTGTAGTGGCCCATTTCGTCACTCCAATGTGTTCGGCTCCCCGGCCGGGCACACGTCCCCTACTCGCCGGTAACTTCAGGATATTACCTGTCGGTAACTGCGGCAAGTGAATGGCCACTGTTGTGATGTGTAAATCAGCAATACGGGGGGCTCAGCGGGGTGACGGCGCGATCGTGGTGGCAGGCGTCGCCTCGGGCGGGGTGTGCGCGTCGTCAGGGGTGGCGATCAGGATGCCGGAGCGGAACGCGATGGTCACCGCGTGTGTCCGGTCGCGGGCCGAAAGCTTGCGCAGGATGCTCTTGACGTGGGTCCGGACCGTTTCCACGGAAAGGAAGAGGATCTTCGCGATCCCGGAGTTCTCCAATCCCTCGGCGACCAGCTGCAGGACCTGGTACTCGCGTCGGGAGAGCGGCATCAGGCCGCGGGCGGTCGCCGGTTTGGGGGCCTCGCCGTCCTTGGGGAGCACGGGCTGACGCTTCGGCCTGGCCGTCAGCGCGGCCAGCGTCGGGTCGATGTAGCGGCGGTCGCTGTGCGCGCGCCGGATCGCCTCGATCAGATGCCGCCCGTCGGTCGCTCGCGGCACGATCGCGTGTACCCCCGCCGCGATCGCCGCGGCGAGGTACTGCTGCGTGCGGTTGGTGTCCCTGACCAGCGTGATGATGACCAGCGCCGGGTCTCCGCCGCTGAGCAACCTGGACAGGTGACAGTTCGGGTCGAGCGCCGAATCCAGCACGATGACGTCCGGTTTGAGCTGCTCGCACAGCTGGAGCGCGGCGTGGTGGCTGCCGGCGTGTCCGAGCCACTGCAACCCCGGCGTGCGGTGCACCAGCGAGCTCAGGCCCTCGCAGAAGATCGGGATCGGATCGACCGCGGCCACGCCGAGGCCCCTGCCGCCTGGTGGCGGTCCGCCAGGCCTCCCGGCCTGCGTTCGGTTCGGCTCGATGCCTCGCATCACGGACCCCTCCGTTTTCCTGCCCGTTATCCCCGGACGAGAGGACATGAAGTCCATTCGGCGCCCACGGCCCCCCGGCGTGGTCGCCTTCGTCAACCGGTCCCCCCTGCGGGACCGGACGGAAATAACACCTCGTAACTATTACGAGTCAGTAGGTCCGGGGACGTGACGCGGTATCCCCCTCATAGATGTATCGCCGCGTCGCAGCAAACTCTGGGTATTGCCTGGTCGTGGATCTCTTGCTCGAATGAGCGCGTCGACGGGAGATCTTGGCGGATCCGCTACTCAGAGTGGACTTCGGCGCGGAGGCGACCGAACTCCTCTCCGAGCGCCGCAGGCGTCCAATGCGCGTTCAGTCCGCTCGGATTCGGCAGTACCCAGACCCGCGCTCCGCCGATCTCGACCTCCTGCGGGCCGACCTTCGCCTTCGGCAGACCGAACGCCGTCCGGAAGGCCGTGATTCCGACCACGGCGAGCCGGCGCGGCCGGTATTCGGCGACCCTCGCCGTCAGCAGTCGTCCGCCTTCGCGGAATTCCTCCGGCGACAGCTCGTCGGCCCGCGCCGTCGTCCGCGCGACGACGTTGGTGATGCCGAGCCCGTAACCGAGCAGTTCCTCCTGCTCGCTGGGGTCGAGCTGCCGTGGTGTGAAGCCGCCGCGGTGCAGCGCGGGCCAGAACCGGTTCCCCGGCCTGGCGAAGTGCAGGCCGAGCGCGCCGGAGTAGAGGCCGGGGTTGATCCCGCAGAACAGTACGTCCAGGTCAGGCGCGATGACGTCGGCGATGGTCTTGCCGTACGCGGCGGCCAGCTGGTCCTTGGTCGGTCGTGTCCTCACCAGGCCAGTTTCCGGCACGCCGGCAGGAGGCGTTCACTTGCCGCCGCCGCCACGCGTGACCCGCGACACGCTCGATCGTCGCAAGGGGTGGCCAAGTCACCACGACATGCGTACTGTTTGTGATCTCGCACACAAGGTCGTCTTCGAGGAGGGGTTTTGCAGCTCTCGCTCATCCTCGGTCTGGTCGGGTTGATCTTCGTGGTGGCCACCGTGCTGGTGGTGCTGGAAGACCGGCGGGCCGCGCGGCGCGCGGCCCAGCGGCGGCAGGCGAGACTAGCGAGCCTGGGCGAGGTCGATCCGCTCGCGGCGCGGCGGCTGCATCTCGATCGCTGAAGGCACGGGCTTCCGCACGAGGCTGAGCAGCAGGGCTCCGGCGATCCAGCCGAGCATCGCGCCACCGGTGTTGTTGAGCAGGTCGTCGACGTCGAAGATCCGGTAGACGTAGGGCGCGGTGCCGAAGTTCGCGGTCAGCTGGGTGGTCTCGATCAGCAGCGAAGCGGTGAAGCCGATCAGCGTGGTGCCGATGAGGCCGCGCTTCCAGAGTGTCCTGGCGAAGAAACCGAGCGGGACGAACAGCAGCACGTTCATGGTGGCCTGCTGGAAGGTCTGGGTGGTGAACCAGTCGGCCGCCGTCAACCCGTGCTTGAGCAGTTCGGTGTGGATGTCGGCGACCCATTGGAACGGGTGCAGCTGGACGGTCTGGCTCAGCCGTCCGGCGCCGGGACCGGGCAGCGGCAGGAAGGTCACCGCCAGGGTCATGGTCGCGTAGAGCAGCACGGCGGCCATGATCACGACGGGACGAAGACGCACCTGGCCGTGCCTGGCGTGCAGGATGATCAGCTGCGGGATCAGCAGCGTCGCCCACAGCGCGAAGAAGCCGATCAAGCCGTACTGCAGGGCGGTGACCTGTGCGTTCGTCATGACATCGACGTTATGGATCTTGGGGGGTCCACCACTTCGGTCGAAGGGCCGCGGCGAACGGGACCGGATCGGCCGAGTGGCCGACCTCGATCTTGGCCGATCGGCGATATTCGCTCCCCGAAACGACGGCGGCCGTGGGATTCTGCCCGGATGCTGCTCGTTCGACGGCTGACCGCCGAAGACCTCGATGTCTTCCGTGAGATACGCCTGCGTGCCCTCCTGGACACCCCCGAGAACTACGGCTCGATCGCCGAGGTCGAACGGGCGCAGTCCGACGAAGAGTGGCTCGCGAGGCTCGCCGCGGACGCCTGGTTCGCCGCCTTCGACGAGGGTCGCCCGGTCGGCCTGGTCGCCGGGAGAGCACGCGACGGAAGCTGGATCCTGTATTCGATGTGGGTCGCGCCCGAAGCGCGAGGCCGAGGTCTTGGCACGCGGCTGATGGGCGAGGTGCGGTCGGCGGCCGAGACCGACGGCGCGCGTGAGGTGTGGCTGCACGTGGCGGAGGACAACGACCGGGCGCGGCGGCTGTATTTGAAACTCGGGTTCATCGCGTCCGGGGATCTGGAACCGATGCCCAACGACGTCACGCGGCGGCGGGAACGTCTTTATTTACCTGTTACCGGCGGTAGCAGTAAATAGCTTAACCTCACGGGATGGACAACGTCGTCTTCGACCGCGCCGGCCAAGGCGAGCCGCTGGTGCTCATCCACGGCGTCGGCCACCGGCGTCAGGCCTGGTCGCCGGTGCTCCCGCTGCTCACGCCGCATCGGGACGTCATCACCGTCGACCTGCCCGGCTTCGGCGAATCGGCACCGCATCCCGGCGGCTACGGAATCGAAGCCGCGGTCGAGATGTTCGGGAAGTTCTTCCAGCGCCTCGGCCTCGGCAAACCGCACGTCGCGGGCAACTCGCTCGGCGGCCTGCTCTCGCTCGCCCTCGGGCAAGCGGGGCTCGTCCGCAGCGTGACGGCGTTGTCCCCGGCCGGGCTGTGGACGCCGCGGCAGCAGCGGTACGCGCTGAGCATGCTGCGCACCCACCGTCTGCTCGCCGAGCGGATCCCCGAACGCACCGCGCGGCGGCTCGCCGCGACACCGGCGGGCCGGTCGATGCTGACCGGGATGATCGTCGGCCGTCCGGGCAGGCTCACCACGCAGGTGGTCATGGAGGACATGCGCGCGCTCGCCCGCTGTCCCGGCTTTCGGCCCACGCTGGAGCAGGCCCGCGGCGGTTTCCGGTTCGCGGGCGTCGTCGAGGACGTCCCGGTGACCATCGCGTGGGCACAGCGCGACCGCATCCTCGCCCGCCCGAAGGCCGCCGAGCTGCGCCGGATCGCGCCCAAGGCCGAGTTGCTGGTCCTTCCCGGCTGCGGGCACGTGCCGATGAGTGACGAGCCGGAGCTGGTGACGAAAGTGATTCTCGACGGCAGTATCGAGCGCGGCTAAGGTGACTGCGGCTGGCGCGACCAAGGTCTTTTGATCTTTTGGGGTTGCGCCGTGGCCGAAGGCCCAGCTATCTCGGCGGCAGGGCGCCCTTCCTACCTTCGTGACGAACGCACCAAAGGAGCGCCCTGTCGATGAGATCGCTGATGCGCAATGTCATTGCAGTCGGTGCCGTGCTGACCGCGCTGGCCACCGTCGCCGCGCCCGCGTCCGCCGCGTCGGCGACCACCGACGTCCGGATCGTCACGTTCAACGACCTGCACGGCAATCTCGAACCGCCGTCCGGTTCGAGCGGCCGCGTCACACTGCCCGGCGGTGCGACGGTCAACGCGGGCGGTGCCGCCTACCTCGCGGCGCACCTGAAGCGGCTTCGCGGCGAGGTGTCCAACTCCGTCGTGCTTTCGGCCGGTGACAGCATCGGCGCGTCGCCGGTGATCTCGGCGCTGTTCCACGACGAGCCGACCGTCGAACTGCTGAACCTGCTCGGTGTCGAGGCTTCCGTGGTCGGCAACCACGAATTCGACGAGGGCCTCAAGGAACTCCGCCGGATCCAGAACGGCGGCTGTCACCCGACCGACGGCTGCCAGTTCCGGAGTTCCTTCAAGGGCGCGAACTTCCCCTTCCTCGGGTCCAATGTGTACTACGAGAACGGCCTCCCCGCGTTGCTGCCGTTCAGTATCGAGTTCTCCGGCGGCGTCCCGATCGGCGTCATCGGCGCGACGCTGAAGGATCTGCCGCAGGTCGTCACCCCCGAGGCGATCAAGGGCCTCAAGTTCGGTGAAGAGGTCCAAGCGATCGACCGCACCGCGAAACTGCTCGACATGTTCGGCGTCAAGGCGCAGGTCGTCCTGCTGCACCAGGGCGACAACTCCGAGACCGCCGGCCCGGACGAATGCAAGGTCAAGCCGGGCGCCGCGACCGAGATCGCGCGACGGGTGACGTCCAAAGTGGACGCGATCTTCACCGGGCACAGCCACCAGCAGTACAACTGCTCGATCGACGACCCCGACGGCAAGCCGCGTCCGGTGATCCAGGGCGCGTCCTTCGGTCGTCTGCTGTCAGTCGTCGACCTGAAGATCGATCGCCGGACGCGTGACGTCGTGCGCGGCGAGACCAAGGCGCACAACGAGATCGTCACCCGCGACGTCACGCCGGATGTCGACGTGCAGAAGCTGATCGACGAGGCCAAGACCAAGGCGGCGCCGATCGCGAACAAGGCCGTCGGCACCATCACCGCGGACCTGGTCGCCAAGGGCGCCGCCTCCGGCGAGTCCACGCTCGGCGACGTCATCGCGGACGCCCAGCTCGAGGCCACGCGGTCGAACGGCGCGCAGATCGCCATGACGAACCCGGGCGGCATCCGCACGGACTTCACCCACGAGTCTTCGCCCGCCGGTGAAGGCGATGGCGTCGTGACCTACGGCGAGGCGTTCGCCGTGCAGCCGTTCGCGAACATCATGCAGACGATCACGCTCACCGGGGCGACCCTGAAGAGCGTCCTCGAACAGCAGTGGCAGGCGAATGGGGTCGTGCGGATCCTGCAGATCTCGAAGTCGCTGAACTACTCGTACTCGGCGACGGCACCCGCCGGTGCGCGTGTCTCGAACCTGGCGCTCGACGGCACGCCGATCGACCCGGCGGCGTCGTACCGCGTCTCGGTGAACAACTTCCTCGCCGCCGGCGGGGACGGCTTCACGGAGTTCACCAAGGGGACCGATATTTCGGGTGGTCCGGTGGATCTGGACGCGCTGATCGCGTACTTCGCGGCGCACCCGAACGTCGCGCCGCCCGCCGCGGACCGGATCACCGTCCTGCCGTAACCCTCCCGCGCGTGCGTTTACCCGCCGGGCTGCACCACGCTCATGGCGTCGTCCACGAGCCGGCGCAGGGACTCGGTCCCGTCACTCTCCAGCCAGACGCCATTGGCGACGTTGAAGCAAGCCAGCGCGGCCGCGGTGAGCGCGGCCGGCCGCGGGTCGTGATCCTTGGGGCGCAGGGCCATGCGCTCGGCGACGAGCGGGCTCAGCAGGTCCTGCCACTGCTTCTGCTGCTCCGCGCGGCCCGCCCGTAGCGCCGGTGACTGATCGGTGATCCGCAGCAGCACGAGACCGTGGCGCGGATCGCGTTCGGCGACGTCCACGATCACGTCGAACGAGCGGCGCAGCGCGGTCCACACGTCCTCCGATACGGGGCGGCCTGCCAGCTCCTCGGCCAACAGGGCGCCGACCTTTTCGAACTTCACCAATACGACGTCCTCTTTGGACGCGAAGTAGCGGAAGAAGCTGCGCTGCGACATCCCGGCCGCGGCGGCGACCTCGTCCACCGTCGTGGCGTCGTATCCCTGCCGGACGAACAAGTCCCACGCGACGTCCATCAACTGGCCGCGGACCGCCTGGCGGGTCCGCTCCCGCAGGTCCTGCTGCTTCGTGCTCACGGTCACCACTGTAGCGTCCGCCAAATTCGACATTTGCTGTCGAACTTGTCATCTACTGACAAGTGTGGCGTATGCTGTCGCTGACACCGGAACATCGGAGGACCAGATATGCGCCCCATCACCGTCCTGTCCAAAAGGGTGGTCGCCGTGCTGGCCGTGACCCTCGGCGCCATGACCGGGCTTGTGTCGCCGTCCGTCGCGGCGACACCGGTGCACTCCTGGCACCCGAGCGCACTCGAAAAGCACAAAGCCATCACCGTGCAGGTGCTCAAGCGTCTCTTCGAGGATGGCGACGTGTCGGTCGTGGACCGCCACATCCGTCCCGACTACATCCAGCACAACCCGTTGGCGCCCGACGGCACCGCGGCACTCAAGGCCCTCGCCGGCCCGTTGACCGCGCAGTTCCCGGACCTCGAGTACGACATCAAGCGGGTGATCGCCGACGGTGACCTGGTCCTGGTGCATTCCAACCTGGTGCTCACCCCCGGCACGCGCGGCTCCGCCGTGGTCGACATCTTCCGCTTCGACCGGAACGACATGATCGCCGAGCATTGGGACACCGTGCAGGAGGTGCCGGCCACGTCCGTCAGCGGCAACGACATGTTCTCCACGGTCAGCTCACCGCGGACGAACGAGCCGGGTCCGCACTGGCTGACGTCGTGCAGCAGGTCGATCGTCACCGCCTACTTCGACCAGCTCCTCGTCCGCAAGGACGTCGACGCCGTCGAACGCCTCGCGCCGGAGTATCACCAGCACAACCCCGCCATCCCCAGCGGCGTGGCGGGTCTGCGGGAGACGTTCGCCGCGTTCTTCCAGCAGTTTCCGCAGCTGACCGTGGAGCGCAAGCGCGTCATCGCCGAGGGAGACCTCGTCGCGGTCCACGCCCACTACCGGACCGGCCCCGACGACCGCGGTCAGTCCGTTGTGGACATCTTCCGCGTGCGTCCGGACGGGAAGATCGCCGAGCACTGGGACGTGGTGCAGGACGTGCCCGCGACGTCCGCCAACGACAACACGATGTTCTGATTCCGCGGCTATCGCCCAACACTTGTGATCCAGGGCACAATGGCCGCCATGACGACCTGGGAAGAAGTCGTGGCACTGGCGGGCAGGCTGCCGGAGGTCGAGGAGTCCACGTCGTATCGCACGCCGTCGCTCAAGGTCGCGGGCAAGAACTTCGCCCGGCTCCGCACCGAGGCCGAGGGCGGGCTGATGCTGCTGTGCGAGCACGCGGAGAAGGAGGCCCTGCTGGCCACCGGTGATCCCGCGTACTTCACCACCCCGCATTACGACGGCTACGGCGCGATCCTCGTCGACCTGGAGAAGGTCGACAAAGCACAGTTGCGCGAGCTCATCGAGGAGGCCTGGCGGATGAAGGCACCCGCCAGGCTCACGAAAGGACTGGACGACTAGCGGAGTTCCCCTTCGAGCAGGCTCATCAGGTACTCGTCGTGCCACTGGCCGGTCGGGCCGCGGAATGCCTGCCGGTGCCTGCCGTCCACCTGGAACCCGAGTTTCTTGTAGACGTGGATCGCGGCCTCGTTGTCGACGACGACCCACAGCGCGATCATGTGCAGCCGCATCACGTCGAAGCCGTAGCGGCAGAGCGTGCGCATGGCGTCGGTGCCGTAGCCACCGCCCCAGTGGTCCTTCTCGCCGATATAGATGTCGAGTTCGGCGCGGCCCTGTTCCGGCGTGGCGTCACGCAGCCTGCAGGTGCCGATCAACGTGCCGACGGCGAGACTCTCGATGGCGAAGTCCATCGATTCGTAGCTGTTGGGCCTCCGTTTGGCGAACCGCTCGCGGATCTGGGCGAGCGATTCCGGATGGTCGGCGACAAGCCAGCGGTTGACTTCCGGATCGTTGTGCCAGCGCCACACCGTGTCGGCGTCTTCAGGTTCTAGCGGCCGCAAGCGGGTCAGTTCACCGGTCAGCATCGTCCCATCCCCAGATCGGTATCGGACTTTCCAGACTATTGGGCGACGCCTTCGAGTAGCCACCGTTTAACGCGTTGTCCCGAGAGGTGTTCGATAAGCGATTGATCACGTTTCACCTCGTCAGCTTGCCCGAAAGCTATGGTCCGGGGCGTATGAAGGTCCACCAGTACTGCTACTTCGCTTTGAAGAGCGAAACCGTGTCCGCCGTGGAGATCACGGCGCGGCTCGGCATGCAGCCGGACGAGGTCCTGGTACTGGGTTCACGGTCGGCCGAACACCGATTGCCGCGGATGCACGCCTGGAAGGTGACGCATCGGGGTTCGGGACCGGTCGACGACCAGATCGAGAGCGTGATCGGCAGGCTCGCCCCGGTCCGGCCGGGAATCCGGACGCTGGTGGACGAAGGCGCGAGCGCCGTACTGCAAGTCGTTCGCTACTTCCACCACCGCGACGGCGGCGAGGAGTTCGGCTGGCACCTCTCGCCGGCCGTGCTCGCGTTCCTCACCGAAGCCGCCGCCGCGCTGGACGTCGACGAATACGATCTCAGCGAATGATCCGACCGGCGACCGAAACCGACCTTCCCGGCCTGCTCGCGTTGTACGCGGAACTGCATCCGGAAGATCCGCCGCTGCCTGCCGAGCGGGGGCTCGCCATGTGGCGGCGAATCGCGGACCAGCCCGGCCGCACGATCCTGGTGGCCGAACACGACGGCATGATCGCCGGCACGGCCGACTGCTCGATCCTCGACAACCTCACCCGCGGCGGGCGCCCGTTCATGCTCGTCGAGAACGTGGTTGTCGCGGCTTCGCGGCGCAGAACCGGTGTCGCGACGCGGTTGTTCGAGGAAGTGAGCGCCCTCGCCGTGCGGGAAGACTGCTACAAGGTGCAGTTGATCTCCCGTTCCGACCGCGTCGACGCGCATGCCTTCTACCGGTCGTGCGGGTTCGAAACCGTGGCCGAGGGCTATCGCCGCTACTTCCGCTGAGCCGGTGCGCGACGGGAAGTCCGCAGATGGTGGGATGGTGCCTCAAAGCCGGACAACCCCGTTGGGAGCCCAGCATGTCGAGCGAGAACTGGCCGATGCGTCAGGATCCGGAGTCGCCGGTCATCATCTCCCGGTCGCTGGTGGAGGATCCGTCGAACCTCGCGTTCGTCGTGCTGGACGACGACGGTGACTGGTTCATCAGCGACGGCAACGAGTTCTCCGAAGACATGGAACTCAACCGGGACGCGTTCGGCTCGCTGCCCCTGCGCGAAGCGGTGGACCTCATCCCCGAAATCGCCGCACTCGCCGACCTCCCCACCGGCATGGCCGCCGACTGGGATCCGGAGCGGCGCGCGTGGCTGCTGAGTTCGGTCGCGGACTCCGATGACGATGACGAAGACCTCCTGGTACGCGCCGCCCGTCTGGCGGCGTGGACGCACCCGGGCTCGCCGCTGGAAGAAGTGCAGGTGAGCGCGGAACTCGCCGAGATCTCCACCGATCCCGCCACCCCGGCCCGCGCCGTGCGTCAGGTCGTCCGCGAGGCCGACGGCACCTGGCTGTTCGTCGGTTTCCAGGTGCCGGAGAACGAGGACTTCGAGGTCGAAGCCCTGGAGATGGAGCACGCCGTCACGTTGTATCCGGACGTCGCGCTGGTGCTGAGCGCCGCACCCGGCCAGGTGTACGACCGCGCCAGCGCAGACGCCCCGTGGGAACTCGTCGAAGGCTGACCCTCAGCCGAAGTCGCAGTACATGACGTGCAGCCCGATGCGTCCCAGCGTCGGGTGCTCGAACGCGCCCGGCACCGTCCCGACGATCTTGAACCCGAGCCGTTCGTAGACTCGGATCCCGGCGGCGTTGGATTCGACGACAGCGTTGAACTGCATCCCCGCGAAACCCTGTTCCCGGGCCCAATCGAGGACATGCGCGCACAACGCGCTGCCGACGCCCTTACCGCGAACGTCCTTGTCCACCATGAAACTGGCCGTCGACACATGCGACCCGGGCCCATCACGGTTCGGGCCCATCTTCGCCGTACCGAGCACCCGGCCGCCCTCGACCGCGACCACCGTCCGGCTCGGTGACGTCCCGATCCACGTGCCGCGCGCGGCTTCTTCGGTGAGAGTCGGGTCGTAGGTATAGGTGTCCGCCGCACGTACGACCTCGCGCACGATCGGCCACACCTGCCGCCAGTCGTCGTCCGTGAATTCGCGGATCTCCATGTCCCGCACCGTAGTCAATAAGTCGTCCGGCGGTTCTGGAGCCACCGCCAGGCGAAGCCGGAACCCAAGAGCAGCCCGGCGCCCGCCAAACCCGCGCCGATCCAGATCTCCGTCGCGCCGGATTCCCGCTCGACCCGCGTCCCCGGCGGCAATCCGGCCGCGATCTCGTCGATCCTGTTCTGGACCGCGCGGTGATCGAAGACGCTGAGCTCACCGTCCCTCGCCAACGTGGCCAGCCAGTTGCGAACGTTGTCGTTCTGATCACGGGAGAAACCGGGGAATTCGAGCGAAGCCGTCCGGAGCAATCCAGGACCCAAGCACTGCAGCGGCTTGCCGGTGGACGCGTCGAGATACTGCCCTTTCGCCCCGCATTCGTCACCCGGCTTGGCGAAAACGACCGTGTACGGCCCCGGGTCGCTGCCCGTGTTCAGGCCGATAGCGAGAAAGATCCCGCCGAACAGCAAGAGCGGAAGTACCAGCGCGCCCGCCAGCACGGTCAGTAAGGCAGCCGCTGTGCTGTCACCCGGAATTCTTGGCACGGTGCGGAACGTAACAGGGAGTGGTACAGATCCGGTCCATCGTCGATCACCGTCGATCTAACAGGTCGGTCTGCGGCGCTGGCCGCGACTAGAATGAGGGTATGACGGCTGGCGAAAATCCAGACCTGGGCGCTCCTCACGAAGAGGCTCTTCGCCTGCTCGATGCCGTCCGCGATGAGCGGGTGTCTGTCGCGGCGGCAGCGCTCGGGCAACTGACCGAGGTGCAGCCGGGCACTGAGCCGCCGCGTCGTCGTTTTCGCACTGTCGGTGTGTTCGATGGTGACCGCCAGCTCGGTCAGCGCGCCAAGGAGCTAGCCCGTCACGAACTCGGCGGAGGATCGAGCAAGTCGGCGCGATGATTACGAACGCCGCACGGAAATCCCGATTTGTTCGTGACGTGGTTGGTGGGCTTATGGACTGTCGAGTTCATGATGCTCGCCTGACATCGCACGGGCAGCAGACCTCGTGGAGAAGTACCCGATCTCCCGGTGGGTACTGCCGACGAAGCTCAGGCCGTCAGTTGCCTGCGAGAAACATCAGCAAAAGCGAAAGCCACAGGTCCTAAGTGGACATCTGCTGACCTGGGGCTTTCGCGTGAGAGCGGATGGCGGGAACTGAACCGGTGTTTTCAGCTTTGGAACCGGGGTGGTCATGCTGGAAAGTGGCCCTGACCTGCGGATGGGCCTGTCTCGTCGTGCCCGCCGTTGACCTTGGTTGACCGGCCTTATGGCACGCTAACGGCACGAACTACGGCGAACACTCGATGCCAAAGGTAACTGCGCGAGTAACGCTTCGGCGCACGCTGACGACTAGGGGGTGCCGTCGAAACCGGGCGCGCTCTACGCCGGCGGCCAATAGTGAGGTGGGTTGATCAGTGGCATATGTTCTTGCGTTGCTGGTAGGAGCAATTGCAGCGGTTTGGATCGCGATTAGGAACATTGTGGTCGATGGTGACCCTCGCGTGTTGTACAAAGTGCTTACAGTGGGCCTTGTGATTGCCTTCGTCGTCAATTGGCGGAGGTACCGTCGTTCTAAGCGCCCTTGACTGGGGCAGTTCTCATATCCCCTTCAGCGTGGCCAGTGCCCACCCAGATCTTCCCGTCGCCCCAATACGAAGCCCAGCACGCGGCCGTTGCCACCATCCAGTTTCGGGTTCGGCGGGCCGCCCACGACCGGCGGCCGGAGCGGAGCGGCAGGCCGTCCGTGTCGCATGGGGCGGGGCGCCGTGCGTGGTGACGTGCGCGCCGCCGGTGGCGGCGACTCGATCCCTATAGAGCCAAGTTCGGCAAGAAGTGCCGTCTTTGGCTGCCGGACTGTCAGACGCCGAATTACGGTTCGCGTGCAATTAATTAGATAATGCTAATAGCGACTTGGCTGTTCCCGGCGTTGCCGCCAAAGTCAACTACTCCGTACCAGTGTCCCGAGGTAGGGATCTTCAGAATGACCGGAGATCGGGTGGCCTGGCCGCCGTATGATTCGAACTGGCGGCCAGATTTATAGGCAGAGAAGTTTGTTGCCGTCATCAATCGTACATTTATTGCATTTCCTGTGATGGCGAATTTGATCCTGTCGCCTGTCGTGCGCATGCCAAGGTCTTTGTATAAGAACTCCATGAGAACCCTCATTTCTGGTAGGAGGTACTTGTTGTGCGGTCGTTCTATTGTGTGCTGTTATCAGTCTTCGGCTACGAAATTAGCAAGTAGTTCTTCATGCTCCGCGGCCATTGTGTTGTCTAGGCTTAGCTCAAGTCTTATTTCGAAGTTGACTCGACCCCCTCTCTCCAGGGTGCCGATTACTTGATCCGCTTGAACAATTGAATTGTTGACAAGCATTCGAATCTGTTCGATCGGGGTTTGCGCTCATCTTCGCCTGGAGTTTGACGGCCTTACGGAGATTCTCGTTCCCGTCGATTCCAATAGATCGTGCGCCTAGATATGAGATCATTCCATGTAGGCCCGGAATCCCTGTGTTGTCGAGGCGAATCGGCAGAATATAGGGAGATGATTCTTGAAGGGCTCTTTCTTGCACTGCCTGCCGTTCGTGATTTGGCCACTTCTTTGCTACGTAATGCTGTGATACAAATAGTATTGCGAAGCGGGCTCGCTTTTATAGACTGCCTGCAAGAAATCGACGAGGTTCTCGCCTCGCATCTCGGATGCGCTGTCTTCCTCGTAAAAGACCTTTATGTCAGACTTCTTTAATTCATCGACTACGCTCCGAACATAGTCACGGTCTTCACCTGAAAAAGATACTGCGACGTCGTACTCGTAATTTTCGGGTTCAGTCATCGCGCCTCCGCTGCCATGGGTCTTTGGTGGTCGCTTGCTAAAGTGATGGCGCTACGCGGGTTGTCAGAAAGTTATCCAACTGATGGTAGCGGCGATGTGTCGACGTTGTGAGGGCCGGACGCCGATATGTCGCGCTTTGAGGCTTGGACTTCACCGGTTGCGGGTCAGAGTAGCCGATTTGTATAGCCTGCCCGGACCAGATTTTCGTAGGCGGCTTGAACGCGTGCCGGGACTTCTTGCTCAATCGCGAAGCCCTGCTGGGCGTAGACGGTGATGCGTTGGGTGTCGCCGACCAGCATGTTGATGACGCGGTCCACGTCGCCGATGCTCTTGATGTACTCATCCAGCGGGAGTGGCCGCGAAGCGCAGATGACGTCGACCTCGGGCCAGAGCTTCTTGCAGGTCGCGTAGGCCCGTCGCTGTTGGTACGGCCGCGAGATGAGAACGACCGACCCGACCTCAAGGCCGCGAGACTCCAGCAGCTCCCGGGTAAGCGTGACGTTGTCACCGGTGTTCCGCGCCTCAGGCTCGACCAAGATGGCGTCATCGGGCACGCCCAGCTCAAGCGCGTGTTGGCGGTAGTGAACTGCCTCGCCGCGCGGAAACCGTTCGACGGTCGTCGGTGCGTTGGCGCCGGTGAAGACGATGAGCGGGAACATTCCGGCGTGGAACAGTTCCGCGGTGAAGGTCGCGACCCCGAGATCGTGACTGCCGAGCCCGATCCCGACCTCGGCGGGCCGGAGTTCGTGGTGCATGTCGTGGTAGTCCCAGAGCGTCTGGACGTCGGCGCGAAGATCGTCCGGCAGGTTGGTCGAGTGCTCGGGCATGTGGGTCTCCGGGTCGGTCAGGATCCTGGCTTGAGAGTCGGCCGTGCGAGCTTGTCGGCTGTCATCGAGAGGGCGCAACTTCACGCGGCGGCGTACATCAGCTGCTCGCGAGAAGTGTCAGCAAAAGCGAAAGCCCCAGGTCCACAGTGGACATCCACTGACCTGGGGCTTTCGCGTGAGAGCGGATGACGGGAATCGAACCCGCGTATTCAGCTTGGGAAGCTGATGTTCTACCATTGAACTACATCCGCAGTGCCCGGTCAGCATACATGGTCCGGATCTCCCCTTGCCAAGCCCCACCCCATCTTGACGTCGCCGCCGTCAAGTGACAACACTTGTTGTCTACGTCGGAGGTGAGCCGGATGGACGAGAGGCTGCCCGACCCCGAGCTGTTCCGCCAAGGCGGGTTCCGGGTCGCGTCGAGGTTGTTCATCGAAGGTGACATCAGGGGTGACGAGCGCCAGGTGGCCCGGCTTCGGAGGTTCGCGCAGCGGGAGGATCCGGCGGCCGACGTGCTGGTGCCATTGCTGCGAAAAGGCGCGCAAAGGCAGTTCGAACAGGCGCTGCGACAAGGTATCGACAGCGTCGAGGGTCCGCCGAAGGAGCTCGAAGCCTTCTTCCGCAACGTCGAGGCGACGCCGTACTGGGTCGACCCGGACAGGCTGGACCGCGGAGCGCGGGCGGTCACGCGTGCCGGGTTGCTCGGTCTCTTTCCGCTGGGCGACGTCTCGTTGATGGGCGGCTACCTCGCCTCGCGGGCCACGAAGTCGCTCGTCGGCACCGGTGAGATCGAGTACAAGGCGGCGCGGCGGCTCGTCGAGACGGCGACGTGGTGGATCGACGTGACCACGCCGGGCGCGCTCGTGCCCGGCGGGCGCGGGTACGAGTCCGCGTTGCGGGTGCGGATCGTGCACGCGCACGTCCGCGCGGCCATGAATCGCCGCGAGGACTGGGATTACGCCGCTTGGGACAAGCCGGTCAATCAGGTCCAGACCGCGGGCACACTCCTGCTCTTCTCCCTCGTCTACGTCTTCGGCACGCAACTGCTCGGGCTCCGCTACAGCGCCCGCGAGCGCGCCGACATCCTGCATCTTTGGCGTTACGTCGGCTGGCTGATGGGCGTCGACGAGGAGCTCCTGCCCGCGGGCGAGGACGACGCCTGGCGTCTGCTGTGGCTGCTCGCCACCACCGAGTTCATCCCCGACGACGACTCGAAGCGGCTCGCCAGGGCGCTCATGAAGTCCCATGCCGCGATCGGCGAGGGCCGGGGCGCGGTCGGCAAGGTCCTGTCGCACGTGTCGGTCGCGGCGCACGGGTCGATCAGCAGGCTGCTGCTGGGCAAGACCAACGCCGACTTCCTGGAGCTGCCCGACGATCCGATCGCGCAGGCGGCCGTGGTCGCGGTGGCGGGTGTCAACTTCGCCGCGGAGACCGTCCGGCGGCTGGTGCCGGGGGCGACGGCGCTTCAGGAGCGTCTCGGTGCCGCCGGCCGACGTCATTATCTCCGCCAGGTCACCAAGGTCTTCCGGCTCGACCCGACCTACGGCAGGCACATGAAGGCAGCTTGACTACGCTGATCGCGTGCTCCTCAGCGACCGTGACCTCCGTAAAGAGCTCGACGCCGGCCGTCTCGGCGTCGACCCGTTCGACCCGACGATGGTCCAGCCGTCGAGCATCGACGTGCGCCTCGACCGCTACTTCCGCGTGTTCGACAACAGCAAGTACACGCACATCGACCCGCAGCTCCAGCAGGACGAGCTGACGTCGCTGGTCGAGAAGGAGGGCGAAGACCCCTTCGTCCTCCACCCCGGCGAGTTCGTCCTCGGCTCCACCTATGAGACCGTCACGCTCGCCGACGACCTCGCCGGGCGTCTGGAGGGCAAGTCCTCCCTCGGCCGCCTCGGCCTGCTCACCCACTCCACGGCGGGTTTCATCGACCCGGGTTTCTCGGGCCACATCACCCTCGAACTGTCGAACGTGGCGAACCTGCCGATCACGCTCTGGCCGGGAATGAAGATCGGCCAGCTCTGCATCTTCCGCCTGTCCAGCGCGGCGGAGTTCCCGTACGGCTCGAACGAGGCGGGCTCGCGTTACCAGGGCCAGCGGGGGCCGACCCCGAGCCGCGCGTACAAGAACTTCCACCGCGTGGACACCTGGAGGTAGCGCTCTAACCCGCGGGCGCTTCCCATTCGATCCGGTGCTGCCACATGAAGGCGTTCGGATCCTCCTTCGGCGGGTTCTTGAACGCTCGCGTGATGAAGAAGTCCCGGATCACCCGTCCGACGGGCCCGACCGCTTTCGCGTCGCCGTTGCGCTTGCCGCGCTCGACGACGGCCTCCACGCGCTCGCGTCGTAGTCCTTCGTAGGCGGCGAGCGCCTTCGGGATCGAGGGCACGTCACGCAGGCATCGCGCCAGCGTGACGGCGTCCTCGATGGCCATCGCGGCACCCTGACCCGCCGCCGGTGAGGTCGCGTGGGCGGCGTCGCCGATGATCACCATCCGTTCCGTTCGCCAGGTCGGCACGCTCGGGAAGTCGTACGTCGCCCATGGCCGGTAGATCTCCCGCGTCGCGCGCACGATCTCGGCGGCGGGGGTGCGGTCCACCGCGAGTCGCCGGATCAGGTCCTCACGCCAGGCGTCGCCGGTCATTCCGGCGAGGTCGGACTGGGACGGCTCTTGCTTCCGGGGCACGTTCGCGAACCACCAGACGCCGCCATCCGGATGGACGACGTGCGCGAAGAACAGCCGCTTGCCGAAGGTCATGTGCATGACGCCGGGTTCGTCGTCGAGCCGCAGGCCCTCGGCCACTCCACCGGTGTTCAGCAGCGGAACGTAGCGCGGCGACGGGGCTTGCGGGTCGATGATCCGACGCGTCCGTGAGCGGAGCCCGTCCGCGCCGACCAGCAGGTCGCCCTCGGACGACGTGCCGTCCTCGAACGTCACACGTACGCCGTCGCCGGTCTCTCGCGCGTCAGCCAAACGTTTGCCGTAGTGGACCTCGATGCCGCGTCTGACGGCTTCGTCGCGTAGGCCGATGTACAGGTCGGAGCGCAGCACGGTTTGGCTCACGGTGCCGTCCTCCAGCGGTCCGCCCAGGGGGAGGTCCGCGATTTCGCGTCCGTTCCCCAAGTGCATCTTGATCCGCGGCGTGGCGAAGCCGAGGTCTTTGACCAGGTCTTTCAGGCCCAACGGTGCCAGTGCGTCGAGTCCGTTGACCGCGAGGGTCAGAAACGCGCCGACTCCTTCAGCGGTCCTCTCGTACGCCTCATGGATCACCGCTTCGTGGCCCGTTTCGTGCAGTGCGATCGCCGTGATCGTGCCCGCGATACCGCCGCCGGCGATCAGTACCTTCGCCATGTAGTTCACCCCATCGAATCTCTTAGAAACTAATTCGTTCTATCGAACTAAAGACTCCGCTAGGCTGAACGGCGTGTCAAGTGAGCGGGCGGAACTGGTCGAGCGGATCCTCAACGGCTCGCGGGCGCTGTCGACGGAGACGGTCATGTTCCATACGGCGATCGCCGAGCAGCGCGGGCTTTCGGCCGTCGAAAGCAAGGTGACCGACTATCTCGCCCGCCTCGGCCCGCAGACGCCGAAAGCGCTTGCGCGGCTCTCGGGGCTCGCGCCGGCGTCGATCACCGCGCTCATCGACAGGCTCGAGAGCAAGGGTGTCGTCGTGCGGAAGCCGCATCCCGACGATCGGCGCAAGGTGCTCATCGAGATCGACAGCGCGCGGATCGCCGACGTCGCCCCGTTGTGGGATCACCTGGTGAAGTCGGTCCGCGAGGCCTGCGAGAAGTACGCGGACGGTGAGCTCGAGGCGGTGCTCCGGTTCTTGGCCGACGCCGCGGCCATCACGAACGAGTCGACCAAAATGATCACTAAACAACAGAGCACTAAGCGCGACCGCTGACCGGTATTACTACTTTCGGGGGTATTGCCGTAACCAGTTCGTGATAGTTTTCGGCCCCGTGTCCCCCAATAGAACACGAAGCCGGTTACTTTTGGTCACGCTCAGCGTCTTGTTGGGCGGGGTGATCGCCAGCGCGAGTTACCTGATGGTGACCGATCGGTTCCAGGGCACTGCGCTGAGTAACCTGTCTTTGAGCGTGCCCGACACCAAGGGCAGACCCGGCGACGCCCTCGCGAAGCCTCCCGCCTACTTCGGTCAGACGTCCGCTCCGGCGCCGGCTGGAACCGCACCCGGTACGTCCGCTCCGACGTCCTCTTCGGAAGCCCCCACGTCTTCCTCCGCCGCCCCGCCCAGCTCTTCCTCGGCTCCGGCCGAGCCGCCCGCTCAGACTTCCGAGGCGCCGAAGCCGACCCCCAGCAAGGCGCCGGAGCCGCCTCGCTCGCAGGACAGCTCGCTCGCCGCCCAGGTCGTCGATCTCGTCAACGCAGAGCGTGCCGACGCGGGCTGTTCGCCGGTGAGCAACGAGTCGCATCTCGCCGCCGCGGCGCAGGGCCACAGCGACGACATGTCCGCCCGGAACTACTTCTCGCACAACACGCCGGAAGGCGTCACCTTCGACCAGCGCATCCGGGCCGCCGGCTACGACAAGCCCGGCGCCGAGAACATCGCCAAGGGCCAGTCGACGGCCGCGAAGGTGATGGACGCGTGGATGAACTCCGACGGCCACCGCGCGAACATCCTCAACTGCAAGCTGAAGAAGATCGGCGTCGGCGTGAACACCAAGGGCATGTACTGGACGCAGGACTTCGGCTACTGACCCTTGTCCCATCGTTCGGCGATCTCGCCGTAGCGGGCCAGTACCGCCGCGCGCAGCTCGGGATCCGTGCGCGGGACCGGTTCGATGAACACCTCGGTGACGTCGCCGAACTCCGTCGTCAGCTCGGCCGCCAGGCGGACACAGGCGCGTTCGAGATCGGCGGCGCCCAGTGCGTCGTCGAAGTCGACGCGGGCGCACACGAGGACCTGGTCGGTGCCCATGAGCATGGTCTGCAGGTCGACGACGGCCTCGATCTCGGGCGCGGCCACCAGGTGGTCCCGCAGGTTGCGCACCAGCCTCGGATCCGCCTGCCTGCCGATCAGCAGCCCGCGGTTGGTGCGCCCGAGCACGTAGGCGACGAGCGCCAGCAGGACACCGATCGCGATCGACGCCGCCCCGTCCCAGACGTGGGAGCCGGTGAGCTGGTGCAGGCCGATCCCGGCGAACGCGAGCAGCAGGCCGATCAGCGCGGCCGAGTCCTCGAACAGGACGGTCTTCGGCGCCGGGTCGTCGATCATCCGCAGGTAGACCGAGACCTTCTGGCTCGCTTCGGCGGCGTCGCGCCGCACCTGTCGCACGGCTTGGACCCACGAGATCGATTCGAGCACGAAGGCGATCGCGAGCACGATGTAGCCGACGATCGGGTCGGTCTGCTCGGTCTCCTCGCCGAACACCGTCGAGAAGCCTTCGTAGAGCGCGAACATCGCGCCGGAGGCGAAGATCGACACCGCCGCGAGCAACGACCAGAAGTACCGCTCCTTGCCGTAGCCGAACGGATGGACGCGGTCGGCGGGCCGGTCCGAGCGTTTCAGCGCGGTCAGCAGGAGGACTTCGGTGATCGTGTCGGCCACCGAGTGCGCGGCTTCCGAGAGCATCGCGCCGGAGCCGGTGATGATCCCGGCGATCAGTTTCAGCACCGCGATGGCGAGGTTGACCCCGCCAGCCAGCACTACGGTCAGGGTGCTTTCGCCACCGGGTTCTTCACTCACCTTGCGTAGCGTAGTGCGACCGAGCCGATCTCACAGACGACGCAGACCCTGGAGGACACGTTCCATCAAGGCGAGTGCCGGATGACCGTCGAATTCAGCCTGTGTTTCATGAACGGTGACCAAACCGAGTTCGGCCATATCACCCAGAAGGACCTTTGCGACGCCGAGTGGAACTCTTAGTGACGCGGCCACTTCGGCGACCGAAGTCGGCCGGTGGCAGAGCGATCGGACCGAATGGAATTCGATGCTGAACCCCGGCGCGTTCCATGGCGCGTCGTTACGGACGGAAATCATCGCTTCGATGGCGAAGTTCCGCTTGGACTGTGTGCGTCCGCCCGTGCGGACGTACGGGCGGACGCGCGTGCGTTGCCGCTGCTGCCGTGGGGGACGCCGGGCGGCCGGGATGCTCGGAATGGTGGCCTCTTGGTCCATCCGGGCGAGTGCGGCGCGAGACGGCTGACGAGGTGTCGACGAGCCCGGCATCGCGAGCCGATGTTCCTTGCCCGGACGGAGTTCGTGCCGGTTGCCCATTGATTTCCTCGCCCCATTTCTGTGCCGCCGAAAGGAACCTCGCGGACGACAACGGCAACGAGGAAACGCCAGCTTATCGTCGCCGTGTACCGCCGAACGGGTAAGGGAACGGAATGGTCTGGTCCAGATAAAACAGGAGAGGACATTCTCTCGCATTATGTGCGAGAGAATGCCCCCTCCGGTATGGACGTGCTACTTGTCTTCCTCGGGAAGTGGCGTACCGGTGGCCTTTTCGTCGGTGGGCACGTCGGCCTCACCGTCGAGTTCGGCATCCGAGACGCCGTCGAGCGACGGGGCCCCGGCCGGGACCAACTGCGGTTCCGGCTTCCGCTTGACCGCGGTCAGCAGCAGCTGGGCGACGTCGACGACCTCGACCTTCTCGCTCGCCAGACCGTCGCTCTGGCGCGCGGTGACGCCGTCGGTGAGCATCACGCGGCAGAACGGGCAGCCGGTCGCGATCTTCGACGGTGCGGTGCCGAGCGCCTCGTCCACGCGTTCGACGTTGATCCGCTTGCCGATCTTCTCTTCCATCCACATCCGCGCACCGCCGGCGCCACAGCACATCGAGCGGTCGCCGTGACGCGGCATCTCCCGCAACTGCGCGCCCGAAGCGCCGACGAGCTCACGCGGAGCGTCGTAGACCTTGTTGTGGCGGCCCAGGTAGCAGGGGTCGTGGTAGGTGACGTCCTCGGCGACCGGGGCCACCGGGGTCAGGTGCTTCTCCCGCACGAGACGGTTGAGCAGCTGCGTGTGGTGCACGACGTCGAACTGGCCGCCCAGTTCCGGGTACTCGTTCGCGAGCGTGTTGAAGCAGTGGGCGCAGGTGACGACCACCTTGCGCTCCTTGCGTTCGCGGCCCTCGAACACCGAGTTCAGGATCTCGACGTTCTGCTGCGCGAGCATCTGGAACAGGAACTCGTTACCCGCGCGGCGGGCCGGGTCACCCGTGCAGGACTCCTCGGAGCCGAGCACGGTGTACTTCACGTCCGCGATGTGCAGCAGTTCCGCGACGGCGCGCGTGGTCTTCTTCGCGCGGTCCTCGAACGCGCCGGCACAGCCGACCCAGAAGAGGTATTCGGTGTCGCCGAGGTCGCCGTCGAACACCGGCACCTCGAAGTCCAGGTCCTCGGTCCAGGCGAGCCGGTCCTTGGCGTTCTGGCCCCACGGGTTGCCCTTGTTCTCCAGGTTCTTGAACATCCCGTTGAGCTCGCTGGGGAACGAGGACTCGATCATCACCTGGTAGCGGCGCATGTCCACGATGTGGTCGACGTGCTCGATGTCCACCGGGCACTGCTCGACACAGGCGCCGCAGGAGGTGCAGGACCACAGCACCTCGGGGTCGATGACGCCGCCGTCGTCGCCGATGAGGGCCTTCTGGGACTCCGCGATGGCGAGGACGTCGATGCCCGCGTACATGTCGTCGCCCGACAAGCCGATCTCGTCACCGGCCATGTCGCGCTTGCCGCCCGCGAGCAGGTACGGCGCCTTCGCGTAGGCGTGGTCGCGAAGCTGGGTGATGAGCAGCTTCGGCGAAAGCGGCTTGCCGGTGTTCCACGCCGGGCACTGCGACTGGCAGCGGCCGCATTCGGTACAGGTCGAGAAGTCGAGCCAGCCCTTCCAGCTGAAGTCCTCGATCTTGCCGACGCCGAAGGTGTCCTCGTCCGGGTCCGCCTCTTCGAGGTCGAGCACCTTGCCGTTGCTCATCATCGGCTTGAGCGCGCCCAGCGCGACGCCGCCGTCGGCCTCGCGCTTGAAGTAGATGTTGAAGAAGGCGCTGAAGCGGTGCCAGGCGATGCCCATCGTCATCGTGCGCGCGATGACGAACAGCCAGATGGTGGCGCTCATCAGCTTGACGAACGCGAACACCGACACCAGGTTCGGGCTGGCTGGCAGCAGCTCGCCGATCGGGTGCGAGACGAACGCGGCCCAGACCGGGGTCTCGTGGACGTTCAGCGCGGACTTCGCGGCGCGGACGCCGATGATGCCGATGCCCTCGATGAGCACGACGGCTTCGATGAAGTACGCCCACTTGAAGTTGGAGCCCTGGAAACGGGACTGCCGGTCGGCGCGACGCGGGTGGTTCTTCTGGCGGATCCAGATCAGCACCAGGATGCCGACGATGGTGCCGACCCCGAGCAGCTCCATGAGCAGCTGGAAGACCGACCAGTCGTCGAGGATGGGCCAGCCCCACGTGGGGACGAACACTTCGCCGTACGCCTCGAACAGGGCGAGCGACCCGATCAGGAAGCCCCACATGACCAGCCAGTGCGCCGGTCCGACGCTTTTGACCTTGTTCATGCGGGTGTGCGCGGCGAATTCCTTGATCAGGGTCTTCATCCGCGGCATGAACGGGCCGTTGCGGGTCGAGTCCGGCTGACCGAGGCGGATCACCCGCACGAAGCGGGCGATGGTCGCGAAGAACATTCCCCAGGCGACGACGCCGAGCAGGACCGCGATCCCGCCGAGCGTCAGCTGTACAGCGCCCATCGTCGGGTGCCTTTCGTCCGAGTGAAGCCAGGTGGTGGGTGGACAGAGTGTGGTTCGGGCAGACTAATGCTTCTTACTGATGGGTAACCCACTGACCGCGCCCAAGTCCCACCGATGTGGTGTACACCTCTCTTTGTTTTAAGACGATCGTCCAGGTAGTTTTTGTGACATGGGTGCGTACTTCCTCCTCGCTTTGGCCATCGCCGCAGAGGTATCCGCGACGGTGTCGTTGAAACTCTCCGAAGGGTTCAGCAAGGTGGGCCCGTCGATCGTCGTGGTCGTCGGATACGCCATCGCGTTCGTGGCGCTCGCGTACGTTCTGAAGGCGGGCGTGCCGGTGAGCGTCGCCTACGCGATCTGGGCAGCGGCCGGTGTCGCGCTGGTGGCGGCCGTCGGCATGGTCTTCTTCAAGGAGCCGGTCAACCTCGCGGTGATCAGCGGGCTGGCACTGGTGATCGGCGGCGTCGTGTTGATCGAGGCAGGGAGCGCGCACTAAGTGAAGATCCAGGTCGACGGCCGGAAGGCGCGGGGCGAGAAGCGGCGCGAGGAGATCATCGCGGCCGCACTGCGGGTGATCGAGCGGGACGGCGTCGCCGGGGTCACGCATCGGACGGTCGCCACCGAGGCGGGCGTGCCGACCGCTTCGACGACGTATCACTTCTCCAGCCTCGACGACCTGCTGATCGCGACCCTCATCTCGTGCGCGAGGGATATGGCGACCGAGGTCTACTGGATGATCGACAGGGCCCGTTCGCGCGGCAGCCGCGGTGCGGAAGAGGTCGCCGGACTGCTCGCGCAGGCGTTGGGCCCACGTCGAGGGCGGACGATGGCGGAGTACGAGCTGTACCTGCTCGCGGCGCGGAAACCCGAGCTGCGGCCCGCCGCACGGCGCTGGCTGGACGTGCTGACCTCGATGGTCCGCCACGACGACGAGGTCGCGTTCCGGGTCTTCCTCGCCGGTATCGACGGGCTGCTGATCCAGGGCCTCATCGACGACGAGCCGCCGTCCGCGGAGGAGCTCCGGCCGGTGGTGGATTACCTGCTGAAACCCCGTTGACCAGCCCGGTAATTTTCGGATCATGCGGACTGTCGGTGCTTACGAACTGGACGACGACCCGGCGCGGGTGGACCTCGAAGTGGTGTGGAAGTTCCTTTCCACCAGCGCTTACTGGGGCAAGTGGCGCGACCGGGAGATGATCGAGAAGGTCGTCAGGAACGCGTGGCGCGTCGTGGGCGCGTACGAGACTTCGACCGGCCGCATGGTCGGCTTCGCGAGGGCGTTCTCGGACACCGTCGGGAGCGCGTACCTCGCGGACGTCTTCGTCGTCGAGGACGCGCGCGGCGCCGGGCTCGGCAAGGAGCTGGTGCGGGAGATGATCGACAACGGCCCGGGCGCGGAGTTCCGGTGGATGCTGCACACCGCGGACGCGCACGAGCTGTACCGCCCGTTCGGCTTCGGGGATCCGGCGGACGGCCAGTACATGGAGCGGGCACGGCCCGGCGGACGGGTCTAGCGCTCGATGTTGGTGAAGGCCTGGCCGCGTGTCGTGTCGTCCATCCAGTCACGCGTGCCATCCGTCGGATCACGCGTGTCATCCGGTCGATCACGTGAAATCGGCGGTACAGGTGGTCGTGAGTGGCGATTCGGTCTAGAACGAACCCTCTCTCAGGTACCTACTCGTGGCCTGCGGGCTTGCTCGGAAGGTGTGAGGGTCGAGTTTCCTCGGCTGAGCCGAGGGAAGGGGTCCTTCGCGCGCCGCTGTTGTGACTGGTGGTGCCGCTGGGGTTTGTGATGGGGTTTCGGGTCCGTGAAGGACTCCTTGAGGGACTCTGGGTCCCTCAAGGAGTCCCTCACGGACCCAGCGCTACCCAGCTCACCCGCCGTAGGTAACCAAAACACCGTTGGCCAGAACCCTCATTAACACTCACGACCCCCTCGTGTATCCGCGCAAAAGCAGCCAAAACGGGCGTTACGGTCGCGCGAAGTGTCCCTTATGGACAGTCAGGAGCGGGAGGATCCTGACCGGGGAAGATTCCGGACGTTGCACGTCCGGAATCTTCCCCGCCGGGGCCTGCCAGAGGCCAGAGGCCAGCGTCGCCCTATCCCGACTTTGCCGGGACACGGGCAGCCGACTCAGCCCTTGTTCTCGTGAAGGGCCGTCAGGGTCGCCCGAGCGATCGCGTGGCTGAAGAGGTTGAAGCCCAGGAAAGCGGGCGTAGCGTCTTCGCCGACTTCCAGCTTCTCGACGTCGACAGCGTGCACCGCGAAGATGTACCGGTGCGGACCGTGCCCGGGCGGCGGGGCGGCCCCGAGGAACTGCTTCACGCCGCCGTCCCCCTTCAGGGTGACAGCGCCCTTCGGCAGGCCGGACCCGGCCTCGTCGCCCGCGTTCGCCGCCAGCGCGGTCACCGACGCGGGAATGTTGAACACCGCCCAGTGCCAGAACCCGCTCGCCGTCGGGGCGTCCGGGTCGTAGCAGGTCACGGCGAAGCTCTTGGTCTCCGCGGGGAAGCCCTCCCAGGACAGCTGCGGGGAGCGGTCTTCACCGCCCGCCCCGAAGATCCCGGACAGCTGCGGCGTCGGCAGGAAGCCGCCTTCCTCGATGTCGGTGCTGCTCAAGGTGAAGGCAGGCAGATCGGGCAGGAAGTCGTACGGATCGGGTGCCTGCGGCATGCGTCCTCCTGGTCGTGGAACAGATGACCAAGCCAGGTTATGACCCCGAGAACCCCGGTGCGGGATCAGGGACGAATCCGGGGGTTACCCCTATGTCCATCCCGCCGCGTGGCCCTTAGCGTCGAGGCACACGAAAACCTGCTCTGGAGGGACTCAAGACCATGGCGCGCCCACTCCTCGCAATCGGAGGCATCGCCTTGATCGGCGTCGGTGTCCTCACCGGCCTCGGCTGGTGGTGGCCGTCCGACGCGGAGGCGACCGCCGAGCTGACCCAGCCGATCAAGAGCGTCCGGGTCGACAACGACGAAGGCGCCGTCAAGATCCGCACGGGCAACGGGCCGGCGAAGGTGCACCAGGAGTTCTCGTACCGCTGGAACAAGCCGGGCGACGCCTTCCGTATGGAGGGCGACACTCTCGTCCTCGCCGGCTGCGGCACCAGCTGCGAGGTCCGCTACGACGTCATCGTCCCCGCGGGGATCCCGGTCACCGGACGGGTGGACTCCGGCGCGGTGGAGATCGCCGGGGTGTCCACCGTGGACATAACGGTCGATTCCGGCCACGTCGAGGTGAGCGACGTCGCGGGCCCGGTGAAGGTCAAGGCCGACTCCGGACGAGTCGAGCTGAAGAACCTCGGGCAGGACGTCGACGTCCACGCGAGTTCGGGTTCCATCAAGGGCGAGCGGCTCGGCGGGACCGTGAAGGCGCAAGCCGACAGCGGGCGCATCGAACTCGAACTGGTCAAAGCCGCGGACGTCACGGCGCGGAGTGACAGCGGTTCGATCGAGGTCACCGTGCCCTCCGGCGACTACAACGTCAGCGGCACCACCGACAGCGGCAGCCGCGACATCGGCGTGAACCAGTCCGGTTCGGCCACGCACAAGCTCGATCTCACTACCGACAGCGGAAGCGTCAAGGTCAACGCGGCCTGACGGACTTTATCGGGGGAAACACTTTCTCATGGGGAACACGGAGAAGCGCGTCCTCGGCGCGCTCGCACTCGGCGCGCTGACGGCCTTCGGGATCGTCGGCTGCACAAGCGAAAACCGCGAGACGCTGAGCGACGGCACACCCGTCACCGAGCAGATCACGGCGATCCGGGTCGACGTCCCGGTCGGCGGCGTCACGCTCCGGGTCGAGGACGGCGCACCGGTCTCGCTGCGCCGCGAAGTGACCTACACCGGACGTCATCCCGGCAAGACGCACAGTGTCGAAAACGGCACGCTGGTACTCGGTGGCTGCAGCCAGTGCGGCGTGGACTACGACGTCGTGGTCCCGCGTGAGCTGGCGATCTCCGGTGGTATCGGCACCGGCAAGATCACGCTCACCCGCGCCGCCTCGGTCGACCTCCACGGTGACGTCGGGGATCTCAAGGTCCAGAGCTCTTCCGGTCCGGTGAAACTGCGCACCGGCACCGGCGACATCGAGGTCGGTCTCGCCAAACCGGGCGCGGTCACCGCGAACGCCGAGGTCGGCAAGATCACCGTCACCGTCCCGGACGGCGCGTACCAGGTCCGCGCCGAGTCGGAGGTCGGCGGCGTCGAGACCGGCGGCGTGCGGCAGGACCAGGCTTCGCCGAACGTCCTGGACCTCAGGTCGGGTACCGGCAAGGTCACGGTGAAGCCCGTATGAAGACGCTTGCCGCGCTCACGGCGCTGACCCTGCTGCCGCTTTCCGCACTGCCCGCGTCCGCCGCACCCGGGATCGACTGGAAACCTTGCGCGACCGAGTACTCGCCGACGCTGGAATGCGCGAGCCTTCCGGTGAGCGGTGGCGCGTTCTCGATCGCGTTGGCGAAACTGCCCGCGACCGAGCCCGCGCGCCGGGTCGGTTCACTGCTGACGAACCCCGGCGGACCTGGCGGTTCCGGGGTCACCGTGCTCAAGTACGGCGGCCTTGGTTTCGCGCTGGACAAACCGGAAATGGCCGAGGCACGGCGGCGGTTCGACATCATCGGCTTCGATCCACGCGGTGTCGGGGCGAGCAAGCCCGCGATCACCTGCGGCCCGACGCTGCACGACCCCGCGATCAGCCGGTTCCCGAAGAGCCGTGCCGACTACGAAAAGCTCATCGCGCACAACCGCGTTTCCGGTGCCGAGTGTCTCAAGAGGACCGGCCCGGCACTATCCCAAGTGGACACCTGGCGCGCCGCCGACGACATCGAGTCGATCCGGATCGCCCTCGGTGAGCCGAAGGTGAACTGGCTCGGTGTCTCCTATGGTTCCGAACTCGGCGCCGCCTACGCGGAGAAGTACCCGAAGCGGATCCGGGCGATGGTGCTCGACGGGGCCGTCGACCACTCCCGGCCGACGCGGCAGGCGGTCCTCGACGAGGCAATCGCGACCGAGGGCGCGCTCAACGACTTCGCGAAGTGGTGCACGACATCGGACGAGTGCGCGCTCCGCGGCAAGGACGTCATCGCGACCTACGACGCCCTCATGCGCACACCCGGCGGTGTCCCGTCGAAGCAACTCGGCCGGAACGTGACCGCCGAAGAGCTGGCGGCCGCCGTCTACGGGGCGATCATCCTGCCGATGTTCTGGCCCGACTTGGCGAAGGCGGTCGAAGCCGCGAGGGCGGGGAACGCGGACGGGCTGCTGCCCTACGCGCAGCTGGACCCGTCGTACGGCGCGTACCGCGCGATCGGCTGTCACGACTTCGGCTCGCCCTTCACCTCCTACGCCGACATGAAGGCGATGCAGGGGCTGGTGAAGGCCCTCGCGCCGCACAGCTGGCGCTACTCCGAGTTCTGGGACATGGCGAGCGGCTGCGCGGGCTGGCCGGTGGCTTCCGCGTACCTGCCGCGGCCACAGCACGTGCGGGGCGCGGCGCCGATCCTCGTGGTCGGCGGCGAACACGATCCGGCGACGCCGCTGGCGTGGGCGAGGGGGCTCGCGCGGAACATCGAGAACTCGACGTTGCTGGTCGACGCCGGATACGGGCACACGGGGCTGCTCAACTCGGCCTGCGTGCGTGCCGAAGAGGTGAAATACCTGGTGAGCGGGGTCACACCAGCTCCGGGCACGGTCTGCCGGTAAGCCGGGAACAAGACACCCTGGTCGCTCGTTGAGCCGGGTACAAAGGTTGAGTGCAGTCGGCTCAAGTCCGGCTTGACGGAAACCGCACCATCCCGATAGAACTTGCGTAGCGCCCACTCAAGGTGGGGGTGAACGTGCAGGTCACGAATAGCAGGAGGAACACACCATGGCGCGAGCGGTCGGCATCGACCTCGGCACGACCAACTCGGTCGTCGCTGTCCTTGAGGGCGGCGAGCCGACGGTCATCGCCAACTCCGAAGGTTCACGCACCACCCCGTCCATCGTCGCCTTCGCCAAGAACGGCGAAGTGCTGACCGGCCAGCCGGCGAAGAACCAGGCCGTGACGAACGTCGACCGGACCATCCGGTCGGTCAAGCGGCACATCGGTACCGACTGGAAGACCGAGATCGACGGCAAGGCCTACACCTCGCAGGAGATCAGCGCCCGCGTGCTGATGAAGCTCAAGCGTGACGCCGAGGCGTATCTGGGCGAGACCATCACCGACGCGGTCATCACCGTCCCCGCCTACTTCGAGGACGCGCAGCGGCAGGCCACCAAGGAGGCCGGGCAGATCGCCGGCCTGAACGTGCTTCGCATCGTCAACGAGCCCACCGCGGCGGCGCTGGCGTACGGCCTGGACAAGGGCGAGAAGGAACAGACCATCCTGGTCTTCGACCTCGGTGGCGGTACGTTCGACGTCTCGCTGCTGGAGATCGGCGAGGGTGTCGTCGAGGTCCGCGCCACCTCCGGTGACAACCACCTCGGTGGTGACGACTGGGACGAGCGCATCGTCACCTGGCTGGTCGACAAGTTCAAGTCGTCCAACGGCATCGACCTGACCAAGGACAAGATGGCGCTGCAGCGCATCCGCGAGGCGGCGGAGAAGGCGAAGATCGAGCTGTCCAGCTCGAACTCCGCCAGCATCAACCTGCCGTACATCACCGTGGACGCGGACAAGAACCCGCTGTTCCTCGACGAGCAGCTCTCCCGCGCCGAGTTCCAGAAGATCACCTCGGACCTGCTCGAGCGCACCCGCAAGCCGTTCAACAACGTCATCCGTGACGCGGGTGTCGCGGTCGGCGACATCGACCACGTCGTGCTCGTCGGTGGTTCCACCCGCATGCCCGCCGTGTCGGACCTGGTCAAGGAGCTGACCGGTGGCCGCGAGCCGAACAAGGGCGTCAACCCGGACGAGGTCGTCGCCGTCGGCGCCGCGCTGCAGGCCGGTGTGCTCAAGGGTGAGGTCAAGGACGTCCTGCTGCTCGACGTGACCCCGCTTTCGCTGGGTATCGAGACCAAGGGCGGCGTGTTCACCAAGCTCATCGAGCGCAACACCACGATCCCGACCAAGCGTTCGGAGATCTTCTCCACCGCGGACGACAACCAGCCGTCGGTGCAGATCCAGGTGTTCCAGGGTGAGCGCGAGATCGCGGCGCACAACAAGAAGCTCGGCATGTTCGAGCTGACCGGCCTGCCGCCCGCCCCCCGTGGCGTGCCGCAGATCGAGGTCACCTTCGACATCGACGCCAACGGCATCGTGCACGTCCTCGCGAAGGACCTCGGCACGAACAAGGAGCAGTCGATGACGATCACCGGTGGCTCCGCGCTGCCGAAGGACGACATCGAGCGCATGGTCAAGGACGCCGAGGCGCACGCCGAGGAGGACAAGCAGCGCCGCGAGGAGGCGGAGACCCGCAACCAGGCGGAGACCCTCGTCTACCAGACGGAGAAGTTCGTCAAGGACAACGAGGACAAGCTGCCCGACGACCTCAAGAGCAAGGTGAAGACCGCGATCGACGAGGCCAACGAGGCGCTCAAGGGCACCGACTCGGCGAAGATCCGTGAGTCCATCGAGAAGCTGAACACCGCTTCGCAGGAGCTGGGCACCGCGCTGTACGCCAACGCGGCCGGCAACGCCGCCGACGGTGCGGCCGCGGGCGAAGGCGCCACCGGGGCCGCCGGTGCCGGTGCGGGTTCGCAGGCCAAGGCCGACGACGTCGTCGACGCCGAGATCGTCGAAGAGGACGAGAAGGACAAGAAGTGACGGAACGCTACGACGAAACCGAGGGCCGGGGCCCGGACGAACCGGTGGTCGTGCGAGACCGTCGCCGGGTCGATCCGCTGACCGGTGAGATCCGCCAGGCCGCCCCGGCCGCCGACCCGCAGGATGGCCCGAAGCACGCGGCCCCCACCGAGGAGCCCGTGGAACCTCCGCCGTCGCCCGCGACCCACGCGGGCCCCGGCCTCGGGGACTCCATTGTGGACGATTCGGTGTCGGTGGCCACCGGTCTGGAGAAGGAGCTGGCGGAACGCACCGCGGACCTCCAGCGTCTCCAGGCGGAGTACGCCAACTACCGCAAGCGGGTCGACCGTGACCGCGAGCAGGTCGTGGCGGGCGCGAAGGCGTCGGTCGTCGGTGACCTGCTCCCGCTGCTCGACGACCTCGAGCGCGCGGAGCAGCACGGCGATCTGACGGGTGCCTTCAAGGCGGTCGGCGAGAAGCTGGTCGCCAGCCTGCAGCGCTCAGGGCTCGAGCCGTTCGGCGCCGAGGGCGAAGCCTTCGACCCGAGCGTGCACGAGGCCGTCCAGCACAGCACGTCCCCGGACGTCGCGGGCCCGACGGTCACCACGGTCATGCGCCGCGGTTACCGCTTCGGCGAGCGCGTGCTGCGCGCGGCGCTGGTCGGGGTCACCGATCACGAACCCGGTGCGGCCCCCGCACCGGAGGCGCAGGCCACCCCGGTGGATCCGCCCGTCGGCGGCGAGCTGCCGCTCGACGGCGAGCTCTTCGATGAAAACAACCGCTGATCGGCGAAACGGCGTGAAAGGAGGAGACGTTCGGTGAGTGCACGGGAATGGATCGGTAAGGACTTCTACCGTGAGCTGGGCGTCTCCTCCGACGCCACCCCGGACGAGATCAAGAAGGCCTATCGCAAGCTGGCCAAGGAGAACCACCCCGACGCCAACGCGGGCAACGCGGAGGCGGAGAAGAAGTTCAAGGCGGTCTCCGAGGCCTACGGCGTGCTTTCCGATACGTCCAAGCGCAAGGAGTACGACGAGGCCCGGCGTCTCTTCGGCTCCGGCGGTCCCGGCGGCTTCGGTTTCCCTGGCGGCGGCGGTGGCGCAGGCGGTTTCGACGTCGGCGACATCTTCGGCCAGGCGGGCCAGCAGCAGGGCGGCTTCGGCGGGCTCGGCGACATCCTCGGCGGTCTCTTCGGCCGCCGCGGTGCCGCCGGTGCCACGGCGAACCGGCCGCAGCGCGGTTCGGACGTGGAGACCGATGTCCGGATCGACTTCACCGAGGCGGTCAAGGGCGCGACCCTGCCGCTCCGGTTGTCGAGCCCGGCGACCTGTTCCACCTGCGGCGGGAACGGCGCGAAACCGGGGACCTCCCCGAGGACGTGTTCGACCTGCCAGGGCAGCGGGCTGGTCAGCCGGAGCCAGGGCGCGTTCGCGTTCTCCGAGCCGTGCCGTGACTGCCGTGGCCGCGGCACGATCATCGACGACCCCTGTCCGGAATGCGCGGGCGAGGGCGTCAGCACCCGCACCCGCACGCTGACCGTGCGGATCCCGCCCGGCGTCGCCGATGACCAGCGGATCCGGCTCGCCGGTCAGGGAGAACCGGGCAAGGGCGGCGCGCAGCCGGGCGACCTGTACGTCCGCGTGCACGTCGCACCGCATCCGGTGTTCGGGCGACAGAACCTCGACCTGACGATCACCGTGCCGGTGTCCTTCGCGGAACTGGCCCTCGGCGGCACGATCACCGTGCCGACCCTCGAGGGCAAGGTCTCGCTGAAGGTGCCGCAGGGTACGGCGAGTGGCCGCGTGCTTCGCGTGCGCGGCAAGGGAATCGCGAAACGGGACGGTGCGCAGGGCGATCTGCTGGTCACCCTGCAGGCGGCCATTCCGTCCAAATTGGACGACAAGGCCCGTGAGGCACTGGAGGCCTACGCGGAAGCCATGGCCGACCACGATCCGCGACCGGAGATCACCGAACTTCTCGAAGGCAGGTGAGCATGATGTTCGGCGGGCTGCCGCACGGTGCGGACGAAGACACGCCGGTGTTCGTCATCTCGGTGGCGGCGCAGCTTTCCGGTATGCACGCGCAGACCCTCCGGTCCTACGACCGGCAGGGTCTCGTGTCCCCGGGCCGGACCTCCGGCGGCGGACGCCGTTATTCCATGCGGGACATCGCGTTGCTGCGCGAAGTGCAGCGACTGTCCCAAGAGGACGGTGTCAATCTCGCCGGCATCAAGCGGATCATCGAGCTGGAGAACCAGGTCGACGCGTTGCGGAGCCGGATCGCCGAACTGACCGAGGAACTCACGGCCGCGTACGTCGCCGCCGAGCAGACGGCCGCGGCCGTGCACGCCTCCTACCGCAAGGACCTCGTGCCCATGCGGCAGCAGACCGCCTTGGTGATCTGGAAGCCCAAAAAACGCGTTTAGTCCTCTAAATGCCCATGACCGCGGTCACGCGGCGGAAGGCGTTCTGGCATTTAGAGGACTAAATGCGGAGGTTACCCAAAGGTGGCGTGTCCGTGAAGGCTTCCTTCCCTGCCTTGAGAGTCAGGGCCCCGGCAAAGTCGCATAACTGCTGGTCGGCTCCATCGCTATAGCGGGAGAAGGCGAACGTGTCGTGGGGCCCCGCGCCGCGGTGTGATGCCCCCAATGTGGCATTGGGGACATGTCCGGCTCTCGAAGTCTTCGCCGAGGTGCCGCGAAAGCCACTTTCGAGACATGTGGTGTCCCGAAAGTGGCTTTCGCGACATGATCGGCAGCAGCGGCTTCGGGAGAACGCGCAGTTGGGGCTGTCGGTCACGACAACTTTGCCTACCTCTCAATAGCCCTGATTATCACTCGCGACCCCCTGCGAAACCGAACATAGCGGCATCAATCGGGCACTCAATCGCCCGGCGATGTCCCTTGTGGACACTGAAGCCCGCCGGTGTTCAGATCAGGCCCGCCCTGCCTCGACTTTGCCGGGACCCTGACCTTGAAAGGCATTCCGGCATTTAGTGAGGGGTAAGGCAAACATGGCGTGATCGCCTCGCTGACGTCAAGGTCCCCTTCCCTACCCTGAAGGCCAGGGTCCCGGCGAAGTCGCATAAGTGCTGGTCGGCTGCACCTCTATAGCGGGACAAGACGAACGCGTCGTGGTGGACACGGCGGGAGCGGGTTCACGCAAGGGGCCTCCCCCGGGTCCGGACTGTCCATAAGGGACACTTTTCGAGACAAATGTGCCCGATTTGGGCGAGTTGCGGGGTTTGGTGAGGGGGTCGGGGGGGGGGGGGTTTTTTTTTTTTCCCCCCCCCCCCCCCCCCACCCAAGCAAAAGAGGGGGTTTCTTGTTAGTGGATGGGGAAGGGGTTGGTACAA
>NZ_JBVKAE010000024.1:0-7375 GCF_055598845.1 Amycolatopsis sp. NPDC039088
GGGATTAAATCATCGCCAAGCATTTCCGACGCTACGACACGCATCAAATTCAAAGCCAGATACAGGAATCGACAAACGGTAACTTAACGGCATTGATCTCGACCCCACCGGAACTCCGAGACGCAACACCATGCACCTCAGGGCATAGACCGACTCAACAAGTTCGACGACGCGATCCTCCGTCGTCACCTCATGCCATCCCTGGGGCCTTGAACACCAGAGGTTCGGCAACATTTGCGGACGGGGCGGGATCGTGGACAGTGAGCCTTTTCCGACCTCACTTGAATAGGTTGGGAGGAGTGCTCATGGCGTTCCGGGACAATGCTCTGAGCGGAGCAGACCGTAGACGAGCACATCGACATACTCGCCGTGTTGGAAGGATCTGCCGTGCATGACCCCTTCCCGGCGGAACCCCAGGCGTTCGAGGGCTTTCTGCTCGCCGAGGTTACCGCCGTTGGTGAGGGCTTCGATTCTGTTCGCAGTCGTGCGGCCGAACAGGTAGTCCACGAGCAGCCTCTGCGCCACCGTGCCCACCCCCTGTCTGCGATGCTCGGGTAGCACCCCCACGCCGATCTCGTAGGTGACACCCGAGGGGAAGCCGCGGGGCTTCCAGGTGGCGATGCCGATAACCGTGTCGTCGGCCCGCGCGATCGCAACCGCCGCGGACTCGGCGGAGATATACCCGTCGATCTCCCATCGCTTGCGGCGTGCCCTCGGATCACCGAATCCGGGCCACTCGAACTCGCCGAGCGCATCGGGATCCGTGCAGAGGCGGTCGAGAAAGGTGAGGTCGGCCTCGGTGAACGCCCTCAAGTGGACTTTGTCCGGACGGTTCGCTGGAGTCATGAAGGCCAGTATCGCGCCCGGAACATCACCCGTCAGGCAGTGAGCACTTCCCGACCTTGTCACCCATCCGTGATCGACCTGTCCAGTTCGCACCTGCGGTCGGGCTTCGAACCAGCGTTCTTCACGCCGGACATCATGTCGGCCAGCAGGTGCACTTCCATCCGCAAAGTAGAGCGGTCGGATCTGTCGGATCACATCCACGCGTCTTCGCGGTACTGGAATCGCTGAGGTTAGCCGAAGACTCGACGCTGGATCTCGCGGCGGTAGTCCTGCAGAGTGTTGTCCAGGTGGACGGCGGTGGCCTGTGCCGCGGCTTCCGGGTCGCCGTCCCGGATCGCCCGGTAGATGGCGGCATGCTCCTCGATGGCGCCCTCCGCGTGGCCGCCGACCGTGCCGTGCAGGCCGATGGCGCTGGACTGGCGTTGAAGGCGGCGGGCCTCGCGCACCGAGGCGACCAGGAAGTCGTTGTGTGACGCGGCGGCGATGCCGAGGTGGAAGTCGTCGTCGCCGCGATCGAACAAGGCGGCCTGATCGGTCAGGTGGCCCTGGTGGCAGGTTTCGGCGGCGGCTTCGATGGCTCGCAGTTCGGCCGGGGTCGCCCGGGTCGCCGCCAGCCGGCTGGCCGCGGTTTCCTGGACCCGGCGGAACTCGAAGAGCATGTAGACGTGGTCGAGGTCGGTGGGCAGGAAGAATCCTCCCCAGCGTGCCGAACCCAGCATGCCGTCGTCGTCCGCGACGTAGAGCCCCCTGCCCTTCTGGGCCCGGATCCGGCCGATGGCCGAGAGGATCTTGACCGCTTCCCGCACCACGGTACGACTCGAGCCCAGCCGGGTGGCCAGGTCGTTCTCGGTGGGCATGCGGTCGCCTGGCCGCAGTTTCAGTTCGGCGATGAGGTGCAGGATCCGCTCGGCCACCAGTTCGTATCCGGGCCGGTACACGCCGGACGAGCCGGCATCCTGCTCCCGCGCGGGCGCGCCGGCGCCTCCCGATAGGGGCTCACTGTCCACCTGCATGCCTCCTACATCGTAGGACCACCTGAAGAGTGTGAGTCATCGTCGGACTCCACTGACACTACCTGCGCGACCTGGGGACGTTGCCCCCGCGACAGGGCCAAACGGACGCGGCGGGTTCCGGTGATCGGTGGATTAGTCAGGTTCATCTCTTGACTGACTGCGGTCGGGACGGCTGTTATGTGTGATCTAAGCAATGTACTCCGTCCCGGCGACCTCACAAGCCCCGGCAATGACTCGGTTCGCATGTCTGTGGCACGAAAATGAGTCGGACACATGCTGGAAGCTTGAGCCCGCGGCGCCTCGATCGGCGGGCACCACAACGTAGTGGAGTAGCTCATGACAGCGAAGCTCGACGCGGGCGGCGAACCGGACAACGGGAACGGCCGAAGGCGGACGGCGTTGCTGGCCGGTGGTGCCGCCCTGGTCCTGGCCGCGGTCGTCGCCTGCGGCAACGGTGGTGTACCCAGGGGCGCTCAGAACGAGTTCACGCCGGTGGAACAGACCGGCGGCAAGTTGACGGTGTGGGTGGATTCGACGCGACTGGCCGCCGCGCAGCTCTATCAGAAGCAGAACCCTTCGGTGCCGATGGACATCGTCACCTACGACGGTGGCGCCAACGGTTCGAACTACCTGCAGACGAAGGTGAGTCTGTTCAATCGGACCGGAAGTGGCTGGCCGGACGTGGTCTTCAGTTCGCAGAACAACGAGACCACCTGGGCTGTACAGGCGAAGTTCACCGCGCCGCTGAACAAGGGACTGGTCCCGCAGTCGCTGCTCGACGGCTGGGCTCCCCGTGCCAACGACCCGTGCCTGGTCGAGGGCACACTCTACTGTCTGCGCAACGATGTGTCCCAGACCGTGCTCTGGTACAACGCGTCCCTGATGAAGCAGTGGGGGTACCAAGTCCCCACGACCTGGGAGCTTTACCAGGCACTCGGTGAGAAGGTCGCCGCCGAACACCCCGGCTACCTGGTCGGTTCCGCCGGCGACACGTTCACGCCGGAAATCTATCTGTGGGCCGGAAAATGCGGCGCCAACCAGATCACCGGGCCCAAGGCCGTCACGGTGAACACCACCAGCCCGGAGTGCACCCGGATGGCATCTCTGCTCGACACGCTGATCAAGAACCGCACGCTGTCCACCAGCAGCGTGTTCAGTTCGGACTTCGGCAAGAACCACGCCGACAAGATCCTGATGATGCCGGGGCCGGCGTGGTACGGAGGCTCGCTGTTCCAGGGTACGTTCAAAGTCCCGCCAGGCCAGACCGCGGTCGCCCCGATGCCGCAGTGGTCCGGCGGCGGCGACCCTTCGGTCGGCAATGTCGGCGGTGGTACCTGGCTGCTGTCCGCCCACAGCGCGAATTTGAAGGCGGCCACCGACTTCCTGACCTGGGTGACCACATCGGACGACTATCAGGGCAAGACCGCTCCGGGCTATCCGGCATACGGGCCCGCGGCGAAAACCTGGCTGACGAATCAGAACTCCTCCGGGTACTACGCCAAGGACATCGCCCCACCGCTGGAAGCCGCGGCGGGCCAGGTGTGGCCGGGCTGGGGTTACGGGCAGTTCAGTCAGGAGGCGATCTGGGCGGCGACGGTCACCCCGGGGCTGAACGCCGGCAAGACCATCGTGTCAATGCTTCCCGAATGGCAGAAAGCGATCGCCGACCACGCGCGGTCCGACGGCTACCAAGTCAGCCCATGACCATGCGGTCGAGCGCCGTAGCGCGCCGGCGTGGCCGCGCCGGATACGGTTTCGTCGCACCCTACGTGGTACTGCTGGCCGGATTCGGTGTTGTGCCGATCGGTTACGCGTTCTACTTCGCCTTCACCGATTCCCAGGGCGGCTTCGTCGGGTTGGCGAACTTCGCCACCGCCGCTAACGATTTCCGATTCGTCTCGGCCGTCGGGCATGTCGCGCTCTACCTGGTCTTCTGGTTGGCCACCCTGGTGGTGTTCGTGGTCGGCCTCGCACTGCTGCTGCACCGCGTGACCTCCCGCGCCCTCAGCAGGTCCTTGCGTTTCCTGTACTACATTCCCGGCGCACTGGCCGGAGCGGCGAGCGTCCTGGTCTGGCTGTTCCTGCTCGACCCGGCGGTCAGCCCGGTCGGCTTCCTGTTGCGTGCGTTCGGTTTCGACACCTTCGGCCAAGTGGTGGCGCCGGGGCACTTGCCGGTCCTGTTCACGCTCATCGCGTTCTGGACCGGTGCCGGCGGGTGGATCGTGGTGCTGTACGGGGCGTTGAACAACATCTCACCGGACCTTGTCGAAGCGGCACGAATCGACGGTGCGGGACCCTGGCAGATCGCGCGGCGCATCCAGCTTCCGTTGCTGCGCAAATGGATCGTGTACATGGTGATCCTGGCGTTCGCCGGCGGGACGCAGTTGTTCGTCGAGCCCCAACTGCTGTCACAAGCCAGTGTCGGAGTGGCCGGTCGTGACTATTCGCTCAACCAGCTTTCCTACGACTTCGCCTTCCAGAACGACAACGTCAACACCGCCGCCGCCATCTCGGTCGAGCTGCTGGTGGTCGGGCTGATCGCCGCGGGTCTGTTCGTCGCGCGATCGAGGTTCTTCGATGCCGACTGACAGCCGGCGGTTCACGCCGAACCCACTGTCCACAGTGGTCCTTTTGTTCTTCGTGCTCTTCTTCGCGCTCCCGGCACTCTGGCTGGTGCTGGCCGCCACCAAGACCGACGACCAGCTCGTGCACGGCCACCCGCTGTCCCTCGGGTCGTGGCAGGCGCTGCAAGCGAACTGGGAAGCGCTGACAGCGTTCGGGGACAACGCGATCTTCGGCTGGCTGGGCAATTCGGCGCTGTACTCGTGCCTCGCGCTGGTCATCACGCTGTGCGTGGCGATTCCGGCCGGATACGCGCTCGCGATGACCGAGTTCCGCGGTCGGCACACCCTGCTGGTGGCCACCCTCGTGGTGATGCTCATGCCCAACGCGACCCTGGTGGTACCGCTCTTCCTCGAGCTCAACGCCGTCGGCCTGATCGGCTCGATCTGGTCGATCGTCCTGCCGTACTCGTTCTACCCGTTCGGCGTGTACCTGGCCTACATCTTCTTCACCACCGCGCTGCCGAGGGAACTGCTGGACGCCGCCAGACTCGACGGCTGCTCTGAATTCGGGGTGTTCCGCCGCGTCGCCCTGCCGCTGGCCGCTCCGGTCGTCGCGCTGGTCGGTTTCTTCAGCTTCGTGACCAACTGGACCAACTACTTCCTTCCCTACGTCCTGTTGCCCACGAGCGACCGTTTCCCGGTCCAGGTCGGCCTGGGCGAGTTGCTCAACAACGTCCCCCAGTTCAATCCGACCGTCGGCGAACTCGCGGTCCAGCGCCCCCAACTGGCGCTGGCGACGCTGGTGGCCATCATCCCGGTACTCGTCGTCTTCCTTTTCTCCCAACGATTCCTCGTCGCCGGAATGCTGGCAGGCGCGACCAAGGAGTGATCGACCCACCCTCGGAACGGAGAACGCCCCGGATGCATCCTGTCATCACCGCCTCGGTGCCCCTGCTCGAGCCGCCGTACTGGGCGATCGCGCAACGTGAACTGTTCGACCTGCTCGACCATGCCTGGCGCCGGTTCGAGCACGACTTCACCAGTGCCGACGGGCAGCTGAACTACCAGGCCCGGCTCACCTCACGCGACGGCGTGGACGACTTCTACGAGACCTTCTTCAACTGGCCCCAGCTTTACCTGCTGGGTGGTGCCGACGATCTCCTGCCCGCGTCCGAATGGCATTGGGAGGGGGTCACCCGTCAGCTCACCGGACTGGGCATGCTCCACGGCGAGTACGAGCGCGGCTACGACTGGTTCCACCAAGGCGAAAGCCTGCAGATGTTCTATTTCCTGTGTATGGCCGCGCCCGATCGCTGGGCCGAGCGGGCGTTGCGCTTCGCGGAGCTCTACGTCGACCCGGCGCACGGCAACTACGACCCCGAACACCGGATCATCCGCCGTCCGCACAACGGCAGCGATCCGCACCGGGAAGGACTGTTCGACGGCGAGTCCTATCCTTGGCTGCCGCAAGAAGCCCGCCTGTACGGCTTTCCTCTGGACTGGGTGCTGCCTCCGGGAGAGGACGAACCGCGGCGAGAGCGGGACCCGCGCCTCGGCGAGGAGATGCGCCGGCGGATGGCGGTGGGCGACACCGCGGTCAACCTGGCGGCCTCGGGGCTCGTCCTCAACGCGTTGCTGCTGTCCGGAGAGCAGCGCTATCGGGACTGGATCGCCGATTACGTCGGGGCCTGGCGGAAGCGGGCCGACGGCAACGGCGGCATCATCCCCGACAACGTCGGCCCGGATGGCACGGTCGGCGGATTGCTGGACGGACGCTGGTACGGCGGGCATTACGGCTGGTCCTGGCCACACGGTTGGTACAGCGTCGGGCACGCCGCGATGATCGCGGCGTTGGCGGCGGTCACGGCGACCGGCGACGAGTCCTTTCTCGACCTGGTGCGGCCCGCCCTGGACGAGGTCATCCAACAGGGCAAGACGATGGCGTTCACCGAGGCGGACTCCAGCCTGAAGTCCAGGTGGATCGTGCAACTCGGCGAGGACGTCCACACCCCCACCTTGCTCGTACCGTTCCGGCACGGCGACCGGGGATGGTTCGACTACAACCCGATGCTGATGTCGGTCCCCACCGCACTGTGGCATCACTCGGCCGCACCCGCCGACCGGGAGCGCGTCGAATCGCTGCGTAGTGCCAGCGGCCACGACTGGCGCACCGTTCGACCGTTCCGGCTCAAGGAGGAGGCCGGGCACGAAGAACCCTGGTTCGCCTTCCTCTCCGGGGACAATCCCGCGTACCCGGAACGGATCCTGGCTGCCGCGCAGGCGCAGGTGCGGCACCGTCTCGCCCGGATGGAGCGCCACCGGGGCCAAGACGTGTCCGAGGCCGACATCCACCTGTGGCAGCAGTCGAATCCCGTCGTCACCGAGGCACTGGTGCAACTCACCTGGGGTGGCCCGCAGGTGATCTACAACGGTGGTCTGCAGCAGGCTCGGGTGCGTTACTACGACGCCGAAGCCCTGCGGCCCGGCCTGCCACCCTCGGTGGCGGCGCTGGTGTCGAGCATCGACCCGGAGGAGACCACGGTCGAACTGGTCAATCTCGATCCGGGAACCGCGCGTTCCGTTGTCGTGCAAGCGGGGGCGTTCGCCGAGCACTCCATCCGCTCCGTGCGGCACACCGTCTGCGAGGACTCGTCCTGGCTCGGCGACCTCTACGACTACGGACATCGTCAGCCGAAGGTGACTTCAGTGTCCACACAGGTCGACGGCCCGTGGCTCGGTGTCGACTTGCCTCCGTCCACTTGTGTCCGCCTGACGCTGCGTGTCGACCTGCGAGACCAGCCTCCGTCCTACCGCACACCCTTCGACGGTCGTGGGGGGGGGGGGGGGGGGAGAAAAAAAAAAAAACACCCCCCCCCCCCCCCCAACCCCACCACCCTCCCCAACCAGGCACATTTTTTCCCCAAAACGTTCCCTCTTTAAAAGTGGGGGACA
>NZ_JBVKAE010000024.1:7385-15738 GCF_055598845.1 Amycolatopsis sp. NPDC039088
GATCACTGAGGGCAGGGGTTTTCCTATTTGGACCAGCCCCCACCCCCCCAGCACAAAAAAACCCCCCCCCCCCCGGGGGGGGGGGGGGGGGGGGGGGGGGGAAAAAAAACACCCCCCCCCCCACGACCCACCCGACCGGCTAGGCTTTGGCCCAGCGCTGGCCGGCGCCGCCGTTGCAGGTCGCGACGTCGACAGCGGAGTTGTTGGCTGTGCCGGTGACGTCGAGGCACAGTCCGGTTTGGCCGCTGGTGATCGTGCCGTTGTCGTTGACGTTCCACTGTTGGTTGGCGCCGCCGTGGCAGTCCCAGATCTGTACCCGGGCGCCGGAGGTGGCGTTGTCGGGCGCGTCCAGGCATTTGCCCAGCACCTGCAGGGTTTGGCCGGTGCGGGTGAACTGCTGGTTGGCGTTGGTGTGGCAGTCCCACAGGATCAGCTGGGAGCCGTTCGCCGAGTTCGCGCCGGTCACGTCCGCGCACCTGCCCGCGGACTCGCTGCGCAGCCGGTAGGTGGGCGTCGGCGCGGGTGTGTCTCCGGTGAAGAACTTCCACACCTCGGTCTTGACCCAGCTCCTGGCGCCGCTCTCACAGCCGGCGCATCCGTCGACGGGGCCTTGCTGGTGGCCTCCGTCGAAGGCGGCCCAGGCGACCGGGTACCCGGCCCGGCAGCCGGAGTAATAGGTGGTGATGTGGGTTCGGCTGCCCGACGACGGCTCGGGCGGGTTCTGCGGGGTGCAGCCGTTGTTCCGGACGAACCTGTCGCGCAGCCCCCGTCCGGCGCCGATGTTGTCGCCGACGCCGTGGATTCCCAGGTACGCGAACGGTTGGTTGCCACCGCTGCAACCACTGATCGCGCCGGGAGCGGCGATGGCCGCGACCGCTCGGAACGTCGTCGGCCTGGCGCACGCGAGTGCGTAGCTCATGGCGCCGCCGTAGCTGAAGCCGAGGGAGAAGCGTTGTGCCGTGTCGACGCAGAGGTCGTTCTCGATCCGCTTGATCATGTCGTCGGTGAAGGTGACGTCCTCGCCGCCGGAGTTGGCCCAGCCGTTGCCGATTCCTTGGGGTGCCACGAAGATCGCGGTGTTGTTCGCCAGCCGCCGCAGTCCGTAGTGGGCATAGACGTCGCCATCGCTTCCGCCCGAGGCGACCTGCTCCGCGGTCCCGCCCCACCAGTGGAACCCGAAGATCAGTTTGTGCTGGGTGGTGTTGTCGTAGTTGTCGGGGATGCTCAGGATGAAGCTGCGGTTCTTGCCGTTGCTCTGAATGGTGTGCGTGCCGCTCCGCAACGTGGGGGCCTTGCCGCAGCCGGGTGACGCGGCGAGAGTGCCGGGATTCGCCGCCGGGGTGGACGGCACGGCGTCGGCCACGCCGACACTGGCGAGAACCAGTGCGACGGCGGCGATCGGCGTCCACCATCGAAGAGAATGGTGCCGTTTCTTCATGGCTTTACTCCTGTTCTCTACTGGGTTCAAGGCAGGGTCCAGCGCTGGTTGGCGCCGCCGTGACAGGTCCAGATGATCAGCTGGGTACCGTCGGCCGAGCCGGCTCCGGTGGCGTCAAGGCATTTGCCGGACTGCGGGTTGACCAAGGAGCCGTTCGCCCCGGCCGTCCAGTTCTGCGCACCACTGCCATTGCAGGTGGACAGTCGCACCTGGGCACCGTTCGCGGTGCTGCCGCCTGCGACGTTCATGCACTTGGTCAACGCACGCAAGGTGTTGCCGTTGACGGTCCATTGTTGCCGGGCCGCGCCGGTGCAGGTCCACAGCTGGATCTTCGTGCCGTCGGCGGTGCCGCCGCCGTCGACGTCGACACATTTGCCGCCGGCCGTGGTGATCGGTCCGGTGCGCGAGATGGGGCCGCCCAGCTCCTTGAGCCGGATGTCGCGGAAGGACACGTCGTCACCGGTGCCGTGGTTCTGGATGCCGATATGGCCCGAGGTCAACGATCGCACCGGGTCGGTGTTGGTGAAGTCGTTGATCTTCACGCCGTTCAGGAACACCTGCAGCCGTTCACCCTCGACGAGCAGTTCGAAGGTGTTCCACTCGCCCGGCGGGTTGAGCGCGGCGTCGCGGGCGGCGATGTCGGCGGCCTTGAACCCGTAGACCGAGCCGGTGGTCTTGTCCGCCGTGTCGGTGGCGTCGATCTGGACCTCGTACCCTTGGTCGAGCGCGGCGTTCGGGTCGCTGCCCGCCGGGAAGCCGAGGATGACGCCGGAGTTGTCGTCGCCGGGCATTCGCCAGTCCAGCTTGAGCGAGTAGGAGCGCAGCTCCTTGGCGCTGTACCAGAGCATGCCCATCCCGCCGGAGGAGGTCAGCGTGCCGTCGCTGTTGCTGAAGCCACCCGGCCCGGCTTGGGACCAGCCGGTGGTGGATCCGTTGTACAGCGCGAGGTAGCCCGTCTCCGGACGGCAGTCCGCCTTGGTCCGGCCCGCCGCGTACCGGATGCCACCGAGCATCATGGACCGGAAGCCGGGCTCGGCGTAACTCGCCTGGGTATGGCCGTTTCCGGTGTAGAAGGAACGTCCATTTTGGAGTGTCTTGCACCAGGTGTACGGATGGTCGGCGCCCATCGAGCCACCGGAGTAGGTGGACTCGTCCAAAGTGGCCAGTACCCTGGCGCTGGAGCGGACGTTGGTCCGGAAGTTGTACCACTCGTCGGTGCGTACCCAGGTGGGGGCGAGGTGCTGGGTGGCCTGGTGCGCCCGGTTCTCGATCCGCTGGGTGGCCTGCTGGATGGCCGGGTGCGAAGCGAAGTACGTGCCGACGAGTTCGCCGTAGAACGGCCAGTCGTATTCGGTATCGGACGCCGAGTGGACGCCGACATACCCGCCTCCGCCCCGGATATAGGACTCGAACGCGCTCTGCTGGAGGGCGTTCAGCACGTCACCGGTGGTGTTGAGGAACACCACGGCCTCGTACTGAGCCAGGTTGCCGGCGTTGAACTGGTTGGCGTCCTCGGTGGTGGTCACGGTGAAGCTGTTGGCCGCGCCCAGTTCCCGGATCAGCTGGAGGCCTGCCGGGATCGAGTCATGTCTGAAGCCGGCGGTCTTGGAGAACACCAACACGTCGTACGGCGTGTCGGCGGCGCTGGCGGGTCGACCGGCACCGGTCGCGAGAACGACGAGCGCGGTTGCGGCCACGCTGAGCACGCGCCGGATGGACGATTTCTTCATGCCGGGTCACTTCGCTTCCTGTGCGGGGTTCACGGCAGCGTCCAGCGTTGGTTGGTGCCGCCATGGCAGGTCCAGATGATCAGCTGGGTGCCGTCGGCGGTGCCGGCGCCGTTGGCGTCGAGGCATTTGCCCGACTGGCTGTTGACCAGAGATCCGTTGGTGCCGATGGTCCAGTTCTGTGCGCCGGTACCGTTGCAAGTGGACAGCTGCACCTGGGCGCCGTCGGCGGTGCCGCCGCCCGCGACGTTCATGCATTTGCTCAAGGCGCGCACCGTGGTGCCGTTGACCGTCCATTGCTGGTGGGGCGTGCCGGTGCAGGTCCACAGCTGGATCTTCGTGCCGTCGGCGGTGCCGCCTCCGCTGACGTCGACACATTTGCCGCCGGGGCCGGTGATCTGCCCGGTCCGGCCACCCGTCGAGGCGCCGAACGAGAACGCGTCCACGTCGAACAGGAAGCCGCTGCCGCTACCCGCGAACGTCAGATATAGCGTGCTGGTTCCGGCCGGGGGGCCGGTCAGGGTGGTGGAAACCTCGGCGAAGGTGTCCCAGCCGCCGGTGACCGGAACTGTCACCGTCCCGAGCACCGGTCCGGTCGGCGAACCGGTCCGCACGGACAGCGTGCCGCCCGAGCCGCCCGACGAAACCCGGGCGGTGAACCGGGTTTCGCCCACCAGTGCGTAGGGCTGGAACGCGATCCAGTCACCGTTGTGGATGTCGCCGACAGTCTTGCCGCCCTCCGCTGCCGCCTTGTCGTAGAGGCCTGTTCCCGACTGGCTGGAGTGGTGCTCGGCTTGGCGGTGCCGCGGCTGCAGGACGTGCTGGGTATGGGTGGTCAGCGCCGGCTGGCCGTTCGCCCCGAGGTCGGTGTATTCGGCGTCGAAGACCGCGTAGAGATTCGCCGCCGTGTCGTGCTCGCCGTCCACCGGGATCTGCAGCGTTCCCGAACAGCCGGTCCGTGAGGTGATCTTGTGTGCGTGGCTGTCATGGCCCAGCAGATAGCTGAGTGTCACCCGGCCGCAGTCGATCGCGCCGTCTTCCGGGTCTGTGACGGTGATCGTGTACGGCACCGTGTCGCCGAAGCTGAACAGGCTCCCGTTGACGGGTGTGTTCAGTGTGACCGTGGGTGCGGTGTTGCCGACGTTGATGATCACACTGGTGTTGCCGGTGCGACCTCCGGGGTCGGTCACCGTGAGGCTGGCCGTGTACTGGCCGTTGCCGGTGTAGGTGTGGCTCGGATTGGCCGCCGTGGACGTGCTGCCATCACCGAAGTTCCACGCGTAGGTGAGCGCACCGCCCTCGGGATCCGAGGAGCCGGCCGACGAGAAATCGACCGTCAGCGGTGCCGCGCCGGACGTGCGGCCGGCGCCGGCCCGTGCGGTCGGTGCCTGGTTTCCCGCCGGGTTGTACTCGATACGGTAGAGCGCCGAGCTGGCGTCACCGCTGCCCCAGCCGGTGCCGTAGTCCAGCACGTACATGGCACCGTCCGGGCCGAAGGTGGAGTCCATGACCTGCGTGCCGCGCCACGGGAAGTCGTTGATCTGCCCGGCCGACCCGTCGGCGTTGACGTCGATGGTCTTGATCCAGCGCCTGCCGAACTCGGTGGCGAAGACGTGCCCGTCCAGCGCGGGCGGGAACTTGACCGACGACGGGTTGGCCGCGTCGTACCGGTACACCGGCGCGCTCATGGGCGACTCGGACCCGCAGCCGAACGCCGCCAGCGAGCAGTTGTCGTACTTGATCCACGCCGGACGTGCGGCGGGCAGAGTGGTCAGCCCGGTGTTACGCGGAGAGTTGTTGACCGGTGCGGCGCAGTTGAACCGGGATCCGGACGGCCCGGACGGAAACGTGTAGTCCACATAGGCTTCCGCCGTGGTGTTGGCCCCGACGCAGTAGGGCCAACCGTAGTTGCCCGCCGAGGTGATCCGGTTGAACTCCACCAGGCCGGCCGGCCCGCGGGTGTTGCTGGAGGTACCGGCGTCGGGTCCGTAGTCGCCGAGATAGACCACGCCGGTGGCCTTGTCCACGTTCATCCGGAACGGGTTGCGGAAGCCCATCGCATAGATCTCAGGACGGGTCTTCGCGGTGCCGGGCGGGAACAGGTTGCCTGCCGGGCTCGAGTACGACCCGTCGGTGTTCACCTTGATTCGCAGAACTTTGCCGCGAAGGTCGTTGGTGTTGCCGGCGCCACGCTGCGAGTCGAACACGGGATTGCGGTTGGCGCGCTCGTCGATAGGGGTGTAGCCGTCCGAAGCGAACGGATTCGAATCGTCTCCTGTGGACAGATACAGATTGCCCGCCGCGTCGAAGTCGATGTCCCCGCCGACGTGGCAGCACATACCGCGGTTGGTCGGCACGTCCAGCACGGTCACCTGGCTGGCCATGTTCAGCGTGAAGTCGCTGTTGAGAGTGAACCTGGAGAGCCGGTTCACCCCGTTCCACGCGGAGAAGTCGGATCCGTTGTCCGGGGCATCACCGCCCGGAGTGGACAGTGGGGGAGAGTAGTACAGGTAGATGAACCGGTTGGTGGCGAAGTTCGGGTCGGCCCCGATGCCCTGCAGGCCCTCCTCGTCGTGCGAGTAGACCTGCAGGGTGCCGATCACGTTGGTCGCACCGGCGGCCGTGGTCCGCCTCAAGGTCCCGTTGCGGGAGGTGTGCAGTACCGAGCGGTCCGGTAGCACGGTCAGTGACATCGGCTCGCCCATTTCGGCTACCCCGCGGGCCAGTTCGACCTGCTGGAAGTCGGCGGGGTTGACCGCGTGCGCGGTGGCCGGCGGAGCGGAGGCGATCATGGTCGCCGTGGTGCAGGCGGCGATCAGGAGTGCGGCGGAGATCGCTGCTCTGAAGCGTATTCTCATCACGAGGTCCCGTCCGTCGTGGCGGCGAGTGAGACGATCGCCGATCGGAGTAGCGGCCGACGCCGCCTGACGGAATGGATCTGCGGGGTCATGGTTCTCCTTCGTCGGTGAAGGCGCTTCGCGGATCCGGGAGCGCTCCCACACAAAGGCGGAAAGCTCCCAGGATGTCGGCCGGGTCTGCGGGACTATTCGTCCAGAGCCGCCGGATCTGGTGGGGCCGACGGCTCGGCTGGTTGATTTACCGGCGACGCCAAGGGATTGATCGTCGTCTGGGATCGGTGACAAGCGCACAGGGGACAGTTCGCCGTTGAACCATGGGGACTCCCAAGCGGGGTCGAACCGGTTCGATCAACTGGTAACCGTACGCGAACCGCTACGGAGAGCGCAATGGTTCAGTCTTATCAGGCGAAATGGATCAGTCTTATCGTCGACGGCGTGGCTGTCGCGCCCTCGCGACGCGGGGAGATGCGTGCCGTCGGGACGTCGCGTGGACGTCCTGAGGGCGACCACAGTCAACGGCTCGGGCCGATCGGCAATGGAGGTTCTGACCGCGGTCGGTCCGGTTGGTCGTGAGTGGCGATTCGTGTTCTAACCCGAATCGTCACTCACGACCAAGGCGATACGGTCATTCGATCAATTCGTAGTCGATCTTGATCGAACATATTATGGATGTGACAATGTTTCCGGACGTTCTTGTCCTCTTTCGATTGACCACTTCCTGCAACGTCGCACGAGAACGGTCGGTGTCATGTCCACCAAAAGATACAAGTTCACGCTGCCGCTCCGCCGCCTCCTCAGTGTATTGACGACAGCGGCCCTGATGTCCGCCGTCGCGCTTGTCAGTGCGTCGCCCGCCGTCGCCGAAACGAGTCAGTTCAGAGGTATGAACTGGGCTCGGAAAGGCGACAACTTCACGACCGGCACCCTCGTCCTGGAAGGGTTGAACGGATCCGACAGCTACGCGACCGTCCGGGCCAAGGCCGACGCGATCTACGCCGGTATGGAGAACCTGCTCGGCGTCAACACCGTCCGGCTGCCCGTCAACACCCACACCGTCGGCTCATCCTGGTGGAACGCCTACCGCGGCGCCATCGACGCCGCGACCGGCCGCGGCTTCAAGGTCATCCTCGCCTACTGGGAGGACGGGGCCGCCTCGGGTGGCCGCATCACCAACATGGCCGCTTTCAACTCGATGTGGGACACCGTGATCGCCCAGTACGGCGGCAACGGCCTGGTCCACTTCGAGCCGATGAACGAACCGCACGGATACGGTGCGAGCGAATGGTTGAACGTCGCCGCCAACTGGATCAACGCCCGCCCGTCGATTCCGCGAGGCCGAATTCTCATCGGCGGCACGGGCTTCAGCCAGGATCTCAGGCCCGTGTGTGGTGACAGCCGATTCGCCGGAACCCTGCTGTCCTTCCATTTCTACGCATTCTTCTACGGGCAGCACGATTACGCGGGCTGGCGCGATCTCGCGCAGACTCGGCTGGGTAGTTGCGCGTCCCGGGCGGTCGTGACCGAATTCGGTGCGCCGATGGACACCGGTCTCGATTATGGAAACCCGAACGGTTCCGACAACTTCGTCCGGTACCTCCGCGCCATCACCGACGTCATGCGCGACAGCGACATGGGTGGTACCTATTGGCCGGCGCTCGGCGGTAAGGTCACCGCCGGGCAGACCTACGACTGGTACTCCATGTTCGCGCTCCACGGCAGCGGCACCGCTCTCTCGCTGAGCCTTCGCAACACCAGCGGCGCCGACCGGCTGAGGCACGCGTGGGGTGACAACGGAAGCCCTGGCACGCCGGTCGCCGCCATCACGAACCGGAACTCCGGCAAATGCGTCGACGTGGTGAGCGCCTCGAGCGCCGACGGTGCCGAGATCATCCAATGGGACTGCCATGGCGGGGCGAACCAGCAGTGGGAAGCGCGCCCCGCCGCCGATGGTCACGTTCAGCTCGTCTCGCGGCATTCCGGAAAATGCCTTGATATCAGTGGCGCTTCGACAGCCGACAACGCCAGGGTCGTCCTCTGGTCCTGCAATGGTGGGACCAACCAACAGTGGCAGCTACGCGACGCCGACGGCTACCTCGAAATCGTCGCCCGTCACTCGGGCCGGTGCCTGGACGTCGTCGGTTCCTCGACGGCGAACGGCGCCCGGCTCCAGCAGTACGACTGCCGCGGCGCCACCAGTCAGCACTGGCGCCGCTGACCTGATCGCTGTCCCGGGGGGGGGGGGGGGGGGGGGGGGGGGGGGGGAAGGGGAGGGGGGGGGGGGGGGGGGGAGGGGTGACCAAGGAGTGTTTTTTCGCTTGCGGCCGCGCGGA